>CAZSLR010000083.1:0-8816 GCA_964607635.1 uncultured Oscillospiraceae bacterium | reverse complement strand
AGCTTTGTGTCATTATAGTTCGGCTATCTACGGACATTATGAGGCGGTAAAAGCAGTATAAATGTACAAAAAGACGAATATAAAAGGGATATAGCAAAACGCCATAACCCTTATATACCAGTACTTTTGAGGATTTATGAAAAATATCAAACAAGCCTATCTACTGACTCTGACTCAGTCTGTCTGGGTTCAAATCCTAGTCCGGCAGCCAACAGAACCACTGAAACATAAGCGTTTCGGTGGTTTTTTGTTTCTTAATAATTTTATATATTCTCGGTTTGAACTCTTTTCGTTCAAGAAAATTTCTCGCTAGCAAGAATAGCTAAATCTGTCTGATATACCTGTCTATCTCAGCTAGTGCAGCACCAACTGCTGATGCCTCAAGCTTATATCTGCAGATTTTCACATATGACGCATCATAGCCGAAGGTATTTCGCTCTGATACTAGCTTTTGCAGCTCGTACTGATAATCCTCAAGATAACCACCGACATATCCGCCTATTATTACATCACAATCTAACGTCATTCTCAGGTTGTTAACAGCATATGACAGGTCAACCAGATACTGTTGCCAGACCTGCTTAAGTTCTTTGTCTCCGTGCTCTATTTTTTCGAAGAATTTCACAAGATCACCATCAGTATACCGAGTTAAAACCCTCACAGAGCAATAAGCATCAAAACAGCCTGACTTGCCGCAATAGCACTTATCACCACCTGGGTACAATGTATTATGGCCTATTTCACCGGCACGAAGATTATCTCCAAGATAAAACATGCCTGAAGAAATAATTGAGCCACCAACACTATTGCTTAACGAGATGTAAAAAGCGTTTTTCTTATCAGACTGACCATACATTTCTGCGAAACCAGCCGCATTTGCATCATTTATCATTCTGCATTCAAAAGGGATATGCCGAAAAAAAGCGTTTGCGGAAGTGTTTTCCAGCTTAAGAACATGAGAATATAGAATATAGCTGCCGCTGTCATTAATAATTCCTGGTATAGACATCCCTGCACTAATTATGTTATTTACGTCGAAACCAGATTCTTCAACAAAAGCCGCTGCCGCTTTACCTAATTCTGACAAATAATCATCACTCATAACGAAGGCTTTTTTCTTACGTGTGAATTTGATCAGATCTCCAGCTATATTTACGAGTACGAAGCTAATGTGATTCTGAGTAATATCAATACCAACACATGCTTTGGCATTACGAACTGGAGCGAATGCTCTTGCCCTTCTGCCGCCAGTAGAAGCGAAAGCACCAACCTCTTCGACCAGACCCATATCAATAAGCTCTTTGACGTTCTGGAGGACGGTAGGCCAGCTGATAGCGAGCTTGTGAGTAAGCTCAGGCTGAGATATTTTATCATGCGTCATTATTGTTCTAATAACATTGATTCTGTTGACACGCTTAACATCGATATTGCTTGCAGAATTTTTCGTCATATCACCAGTTCCTTAATTAGTTTTATAAAGTTATGATATGTTAATTCTAAACAAGCTAAGTAGCTTTCGCAACTTCCATAATGCATAAATTATAGAGTGCTTTTAAGTTAAAAAGCTGCTGTTGATAAAATAATCAACAGCAGCCTATCCTGGTTGGAGATCTGATCAAGCAGATCAGATACAGGCATAATTAGTGTACTGATGTTTTGACATTCCTTGCATCGTCAAAGACAATCGCTTCATTCAGGAAATCCTGAATATAATAAAGCGCAGCACCTGTGGCGACTGATTCTGTCTTATTCTTGCAAGGGAAAACAAAGTACTCAGATTTCTCACCGAAGGGACTCCTATTGTCAATTTTGTTCCAGAGTCTATTCATATAAGGCTTAATAAAAGCACCCACATAACCTCCAATGATAATTGGACAGCCAAAGAGCATTCGTATTGAGATTATTGAAGCTGCTAAATTATTCAAATAAACTTCCCAAACCTCAGCAAGCGATTCATCTCCTTGAGATAATCGCTCAAAAAACAAGTGCAGTTCACCATCAGCTAGATTTGCCAGAAGCTCTGCATTGCAATATGGATCCATACAGCCCTTCTGACCGCAGTAACACTGTAACCCATCGGGATGAAGCATCAAGTGCCCTATTTCTCCACTAAATAGACCATCACCCTCATATACACCGTCATTGATGAACACAGATCCACCTACACTGTTGCACAAGCTTATATAGAAGGCATTATGAATGTTAGGTGAGTTCCATATTTCTGAGAATCCTGAAGCATCCGAGTCATGAATAAGCCTGGACGGATATCTGATATATTTCCCAAAATCTTTATATGTCATTCCAGTATTATCAATAACACGCCCATCAACTACGACGCCACGGTGGCTATTGACCAGTCCAGGAACTGCGATTGATACACCTAGAATGCGTTTGGAATCGATACCGGCCAAAGCAATCAGATGATCTACCTCGCGACCAAGCAGCATCAGATATTCCTCAGTTCTTTCATAAAGGCATCTGCGATAAATGTACTTGATAACATTGCCGTCAAGATCAATCGCGATCAGCTTAAGGTGATGTCTAGTTATGTCTACACCAATGGATATTTTTGCGTCTGGCACATAGGTATAGGTTGTTGGATTACGACCGCTGCCTCGCCCATCAACTGAAACCTCACTGATAAGAAGCTTGTTTTGAGCAAGATATTCAAGATTTTGAGTAACAGTAGGAACACTCAGATGCAGGTCAAAACTAATTTGTTGTCTTGTTGCCCTTTTGTGCTCACGCATATAAAAATATATCTTTTTTCTGTTACTATGCTTGATATCAAAAATATTCATATAGCAGCTCAACAATCCTTCACTATTTGTGGCCTAAGCGCACATCAGAAACATTTTATACCAGCGAGTTCTTAAATTTAAGGTATACACATAAATGTCATACCTTGTCATAGGTCGATATTGTAAAGTGAAAAGCAAATTGCTATCTATTTAATCTAAACCGCTTATCATACAAAAATTAACAAATCATTCATCTGGATCAACATCAATCAGCACCTTCATGGTCGCTTCACGATTAGTATCAATATATTCATAGGCCTGCTGATAGTCTTCAAAAGCAAAGTGTTTGCTCATCAGAGGCATGAGCTGAACCTTGCCCTCTTCAAGTATTCTAATGGCCTCAACATAATCCTCATGTCTGTACATCATTGACGTATTTAGATCGAGCTCAGAGTCATTAAGCTTAGCCAGATCAACATTAGCCATCCTGGCAAAAACAGCAATAAGCATGATCATACTGCCTTTTCGGGCGTTTTGGATCGCTTGATTCATAACTATATCATTTCCGGCGCAGTCATAAATAATATCTGCCTTGTCCTTGCCGAAGCTATTAACAAGAGCTTCACCGAAATCAATATTTTTGGTGTTATAAACATGATCAGCACCACACTTAGATGCCAGATCAAGTCTGTAATCTGAGATATCTGTAGCCATAACCGCAGCAGCACCAAAAGCCTTCAAGGTCTGAATCAGAAGTATGCCAATCGGTCCTGCGCCCATAACAACGACCTTCTTGCCTTGGACGTCACCAGATCTTCTCACAGCATGAACTGTAACAGCTAGAGGCTCAATCATCGCGCCTTCGTCGTAGCTGATATTGTCGGCAAAAGTCGTGATCTTGGATGCATCAGCAACAAAATATTCGCTGGCAGTACCGGTCGTCTGGAAGCCCATAACCTTCAAACTTTCACAAAGATTGTACTTACCGTTTCTGCATGGATGACATTCACCGCAGACAACCTGGGGCTCAACTGTTGTTTTCTGTCCGACCTTGATACCAGATACGCCCTCACCAATCGCGATAACCTGTGCAGATACCTCATGGCCCTGAGTTAAGGGATAAGTAACATAAGGATGCTCGCCATGGAAAACATGAATATCACTTCCGCAAATACCGATTCTTTTAATTTTTAGCAGCACCTGACCTGGACCAGCGACTGGCACAGCAACATCCTCGAATGTTATTTTGTGAGGGGCTGTCATAACTTGTTTTCTCATTGTTTTCATATCCATTCCTCCATCCATCTCTCCCTGCTCATAACATTAAGCAAGGAGAGATTGATTTCAATAACTATCAAACCTTAGATACGGATCTTACATTCTGAATACTATCGAAGCCAACAGCCAGGATCAGTACAATACCCTTAACTACCATCTGAGTATATGAACTGACATTCATAAGAACCATACCATTGGTTAGAATTCCTATAATCAGAACACCGGCGATAACATTTGAGATTTTGCCGTAGCCGCCGCTAACAGAAACACCACCAAGAACAACACAGGTAATAACATCGAATTCGAAACCTTTACCTGCAGTGGGCTGGGCGGAATTTGTTCTAGACAGCATAACTATACCCGCAAGACCGGCAAACAATCCTGACAAAGAGTAGATGAGGAATTTTATCCATTTGACTCTGATACCAGACAATTTTGAAGCTTCCTCATTGCCGCCGACAGCATAGAAATAACGTCCAAAGTAAGTCTTGTTCAATATAAACGCACCAAGTGCAAAGCATAATCCCATGATGATAACGGGTACAGGAACCGGTCCTACATATCCTTGACCGATAAACTTGAAACGCTCATCAAAACCATAAACCGGTACACCACCTGATAACAGATAGGCAGCTCCTTCAAAAATAATTTGCGTGGCAAAAGTAGCGATGATCGCAGGCATGCTGATCCTTGCGACCAAGAATCCATTGATCGCACCGATAAAAGCAGCCAAAACCAATGCGGTCAAAACGGCTGCTACCATACTGAAGTTCATTTTGACCATCAGGTAAGCACAAACGACATTGACCACAGTGATTATCGAGCCTGCAGCCAGATCAATGCCGCCTATCAAAATGACAAAGGTCATACCCACAGCAGCAATTCCATACATTGAAACCTGTCTTGCAATAGTAAACAAGTTTGATGCTGATACAAATCGCTCATTTGCGGCTGCAAAAGCGATAAATAAAACTACAAATACTATCCAGATCGCTTTATCCTTGATCTGGCTGATAACATTACTTTTCATATTAACCTCCTACTACAGCAGATGCTAATCTCATGATAGCCTTCTGGTCAAAAGATTTTTTGTCCAGTTCACCGATCATACGTCCTTCTGCAAGAACAATAATTCTGTCGGACATACCCATCAACTCTTCCATTTCTGAAGAAATCAGAAGTATGGTCTTACCTTGTTCAACCATAGTGTTAATGAGTTTGTAGATTTCGAACTTCGCTCCGACATCAATACCTCTGGTCGGCTCATCGAATATGATCAGCTCAGAGTTTGCCGCCAGCCATTTGCCAAGGATAACCTTCTGCTGATTGCCACCGCTGAGATTTTTGACCTGTTGATGGATCGAAGGAGTTTTGATCAGCAGCTCATTCTTATACTTATTTGCTGTCTCTGTTTCAATCTTGGAGTTAATTACTGAAGCAGTAGATATGCGCTTATATATTGGCATACTGATATTATTTTTAACTGAAATATCAAGCAATGCTCCGTGCCTCTTTCGATCCTCAGGCACTAAAGCTATGCCTATATCGATCGCCTCACGTGGTGATTTGGGATTTATCTCTTTTCCGTTGAAAATAATTTTACCTGCAGTTTTTTCTGCTGCACCGAAAATCAACTGTGCCAGCTCTGTTCTGCCAGCACCAACCAAACCACCAAGACCAAGAACTTCGCCTTTTCTAAGCTTGAAGCTTATATCGTGATCACCATTACCTGATACATTATCAAGCTCTAGAACTACTTCATCCGTATTGATACAGTCTTTGCGATCAGGGTAGGTTTCAGTCAGATCGCGGCCAACCATCAGATGAATCAGCTCCTCAACATGAGACTCCTTAGTCTGAAGTGTCTTAATGTACTGTCCGTCTCTCAAAACAACAATTCTGTCAGATAACCTGAATATCTCATCAAGACGATGAGATATATATACAATTGAAACGCCCTGTGATTTCAGAAGCTCGCATATTTTAAACAGACTCTCAACCTCTGCACTGGTTAACGGGGCAGAAGGTTCATCCATAATAAGCACTTTTGCGTTCTGCTTGATGGCTTTTGCTATCTCAACCATTTGCTGATAGCCTACCGTTAGATCTCCAACCAAAGTTTTAGGATTAATTTTAATATTGAGCTGAGCAAACGCTTTTTCTGCTTCTCTCTCCATGGCCTTTTTGTCTATAACGATACCCTTTTTTATAGGATTGCCAAGGAAAAGATTTTCTGCAGCAGAAAGGCCTTTAACATTATTGAATTCCTGGTATATGATCGCAATCCCGTTATCTGCGGCAAGCTGAGGTGTCATACTGTCAAATTCTTTGCCGTTGACAACGATTTTCCCCGATGTAGGAATAACAGCACCGGAACAGGTCTTAATCAAAGTTGATTTACCCGCACCATTTTCCCCGATCAAGGCAAGAATCTCGCCCTTTTTTACTTCAAGCGAGACATCTTTTAGCGCAACAACACCAGGATAAACCTTAGTTATATGCTGAAGCTCGAGAACATATTCATCATTCATCGTTAGCAACCTCATTCTAGAAAATGTGGAGCTGCCTTAAGCAGACAGCTCCACACGATTACCTATCGTTCTAATAATCAGTTATAGTCTGCCAGATACTCTGCAGCGTTATCTGCATTGATTGTGAGTAGTGGTCTGAAGAGATTCTGTTCAGAGAACTCTTCGCCATTCAGAAGTCTCTCATAGAGATCAACAACTGCTTCTGCTGTCTTCTTGTTGGAACCTTCGAAACCAACTGATGCTCTGCTTGCTTCGCCGTTAACAATAGCTTCGAGCTGCTGCTGTGTAGCGTCAGCTGAGAAGATACCTACGTCATCAGGAATTTCGCCGCCAAATTTTGTCATGAAGGCTTCGTTAGCACCGATGTCACCGCCTGCACCGATCGATGCAACGATTTTGGTATCAGGATTAGCCTGCAGTATTGTCTCCATATTGGACAGCGCTGACTGAGCGTCAATGGCTGGCTGCTGAGCTACTACTTCATATTTACCCTTGGCGATCTCTTCGAGGGCGTTCAGGATACCTGTTTCTCTCTCAAGCAGAATTGGGGTCTGTGGATAGTTCATGACCGCAACCTGAGCCTTGTTGTCTTCTGAATAATGCTCATTGATGAATTCTGCAGCGGCCTTACCAATCGTATAGCCAAGCTCTGTATTGTCCAGAACCCAGTTCAGATCAGTGTTCTCCATGATATCGTCCCATACCATGACTTTGATACCCTTGTCTCTTGCAGCCTTCAGATAATCTTCGATAGCGTTCGGATCAGAAGGATGGACCATGATCAGATCAACTTCATTTGTAACGAAGTTCTCGATCTGTTGGATCTGTGTAGCAGAGTTGTCATTACATGAAAGAATCGTGTAATCCCAGCCCTTTTCCTTGATCAGAGATTCAACCTCACCGAAAACACCAGCCCAATAGCTGTTTTCCAATGACTGAATGGTGATACCTACCTTGAATTTCTCGTCGCTTGCAGGTGCAGTTGTTTCCTCGCCACCAGCGTCTTTTGTTGTTTCTGCAGGGGCTGCTGTAGTTGTGGTAGTTGTGGTGATCGGGTCACCAGTTCCACAAGCAGCGATCAGCGATGCGATCATGATTACCGCAACAAACAGTGATAGAAGTCTTTTTTTCATTTTCTTTCCTCCTTGTTTTATATAAGCAGCTTTTTGCCGCCTAATAACATAATTCATTAAAGGTCCTTAAGGAATTTATCAAACTATTGTGAAGCATCCATCTATTATCAGATCACTGCCTGATGTATAAGTAGACGCATCGGACAGAAGATAGATAACAGCACCTGCTAGTTCTTCAGGCGTTCCCATCCTCTTATAAGGAATCGAAGCTAGCCATTTCTTCTGATATTCTGGATTTGATTTGGCTGTGATAGCTGTCTTGATATAACCCGGGCTGATTGAGTTCACTCGGATGCCCTTATCTACCCACTCAACAGCGAGCGATTTTGTCAGATGCATAACCGCAGCCTTGGAAGCATTGTACGACGCCTGTTCCTGTGGAATGTTGACGATCGTACCTGACATCGAAGCAACATTAACGATGTTTCCTTTTTTACCATTAGCGATCAGATACCTGGCAAAAGACTGCGCAACGTAGAAGACGCCGTTGAGATTGACATCGATTACCTTGCGCCATTCAGCAGGTTCAAGCTCCAGAGCGCTCTTATGCATGCATATACCAGCATTGTTGAATAGCAGATCAAGAGTACCGAGATCAGCAGCTGCCTGGTTTATGCAGTTCGCCACCATCTGAGGATCTGTAACATCACAGATATAAGAAGCAGTTTTCACACCATATTCTTTGGCTATCCTCTCAGCTACCTCAGCAGCATCATTAAGATCAAATATAGCGATATCCGCTCCAGCGTCTGCAACATATTCGGCAATTACTTCACCGATTCCCTGATAACCACCTGTAACGACACACACCTTGCCTTTTAGTGAAAAAATGTCATTTTTCATAGTTCATGTTCCTCTCCTACTTCAACGATCGTCTCAACCAGAGAGCTGTTTTGAAAACGATTTAGTTTTCTTTAATTGATTTTATAAATAGTTATGTAAATTGTTTTCAAAAGCTCTTTACGACAAAATAAACTATTTAAATCAATGTGTCAACACTTTTTTATGCTATTTGTCATAAGTGGAACGGTTCTATTGATAATTCAGAAACAATTTATTCATATATGTAACAGAGCTTGCTAAACAGTCTTGCTTTCTAAATAGGGAGAAAAAGTATATATGATGGTGCTCAT
>CAZSLR010000082.1:0-8862 GCA_964607635.1 uncultured Oscillospiraceae bacterium | reverse complement strand
AGGTGTTGGATTCGACTGGGAGGATAAGCATGGACCACTTGAGAAGATTCATGAGGAGCTTGCAGAGATAGCTCAGGCTGAGCTCGAAGCGGCAGCGGCTGTCGAGGCAGGGGAGATGACAGCTGAGCAGGCAGGACGTGTAATCGCAGGCGAAGTAGGGGATTTGTTGTTTGCGACAGTCAATTACGCCAGACATTTGAAGGTGCAGCCTGAAATGGCTCTTAGCAGCAGCACAGAAAAATTTATTCGCAGATTTTCGGCTGTAGAAGAAATGGCTATTCAACAAGGGCTCGATCTCAATGAAATGAGTTTGACAGAGCTGGATCATCTCTGGGACAAAGTAAAGGCAGAACAGGAGTCAAAATTATGAGGTTAGATAAATTTTTGAAAGTATCAAGAATAATTAAGCGCAGAACGATGGCAAATGAAGTATGTGCTGCCGGCAGAGTTACAGTGAACGGCAAACAGGCCAAGCCCGGAGCAGAGGTAAAACCAGACGATATTGTCGAAATAGGCTTCGGCAACGGGACGACGAAAATCAGGATTCTCAAGCTCCAGGAGACAGTTCGCAAAGATGAAGCTACAGAGCTCTACGAGATCATCGAAGGCGGAAAATGAATATATGTTCTTACAGCAGGATAACAAATTGAGATAAATCCCTTAATATCGGGTTTTGCTAGAACGTTTACTGTTGTCGAAAACCATAATAGTGGCTACAATTAAATGGTAGTCTGAATATATCGGCAGGATCTTCTGGGAATACGGAGGATGCTGCTGGCTATGCCGGACAAGACGGGAGAACAGGATGGCCAGAAATAAAAGCAAGAAAAAGCTCAAGGTGGTTGCCAAGAGACCATCTATCCTGATCAGGATAGTGCTTGGTTTGATTTCTGTGCTTGTCATTGCCTCCGGCATTGCTTTCTATTTTGACCAGGAGGATCAGCTCAGCAGAATTCAGAATAACAGAGCCGAGCTGGAACATAAGCTCGATCAGGCCTATGCCAGGAATGGCGAGCTGCTGGCACTTCAGGAAATGGTTGATACAGATGAATATGTTGAGAAGGTGGCACGTGATCAGCTTGGCATGGTAAAACCAGATGAAGTCGTTTTTGAGGATGGCTGATAGCTCAACACTATCGCGAATCCGGGCCGGCTGCTGTTTGTCAGATTAGTTTTTGCTTCGGCAGATGATTAAATTCTCTTCGGTAAGCTTTTAGAAAATTTGAATAATCAGTAAATCCGCTTTGGTGACAGGCCTGAGTGGCCTTAACTCCTTGACTGATCAGCATACGAGCATTGATCAGTCTTTTTTTGATTATAAACTGATACGGAGAAAACCCGGTATATTTTTTAAACTGACGGCCAAGATGATATTTACTCAGGTAGAACATTTCTGATAGCTCATCAAGCGAGAGATCATCACCAAGATTCTGATTAATATGTTCTACGATCTGGTTAATTTTCTCGTTTTCAATAACATCAAGCATAATCTGATTAGATGTATCAAAATAGGCTCGATTTAGATTGACCAGCAATTCTATAAGGTAAACACGCGCAAGCAGATCAGAACCATAGTCAGTTTGGCTGTATGCCTGACTTAGCCTGACAAAATGCTGCTGCATCTTCCTCTGCAGATCACCATCAGGTCTGATCAGTCTATAGTGGCGATCTGTCGCATCCTCGAAGCAGGCAGCAAGATTTGTAGACTCACTGCTTAACTGCTGAATAAAGCCCTGCTGCATCCAGATAACATAACGTTCATATGAACGGCCTGGCCGGATCACCGGTTTGTGCAGCTCTTGCACACCTGTAAGTAAAATATCACCGGGCCGAAGAGAATAAGTCCTGCCCTCAATGATATAGTCAACATTACCCGACAAAAAAAGAAAAACCTCATAGAAATCATGGTCATGATAGTCCACTGCAACAGGTTCACGGTTCTCAAAATGATAGAATTCGAAATCTTCATTAACCATTACCTGCCGGCCAGTGAATAGATCTTTGTTATTTGCAGTCATAAAATCATCCTCTTCTCAAATCTAGTCGATCTGATCATACAACCAATGATAGAGCAATAATTACCAGTAATCAAGCTATATAAACCAATTATACCGGTAAAAGAAGTGCTATTATAAGGTCAGAGCTTTATTCTTGGGTTATTGTAAAATCTACAGGAGGTACACTCATGAAACTATCTTTTCGCTGGTATGGTCCGGAAGATCCGGTAAAAATAGAATATATCAGACAGATTCCACGCATGCATTCAATCGTAACAGCAGTTTATGATGTCCCCGTAGGCGAAGTCTGGAGCAATGAGAGCATAAATAAGCTTAAGACTCAAACCGAGGCCTCTGGACTTCATTTTGATGTTATAGAGAGCGTACCCGTTCATGAGCATATTAAGCTTGGCTTGCCAGATCGTGATCAGCTGATTGCCAACTACTGCGAGAATATTCGTCGTCTGGGGCAGGCAGGGGTCAAGGTTATCTGTTATAACTTCATGCCTGTTTTTGACTGGACCAGAACGCAGCTTGATAAGGTGCTTGAGGATGGGTCTACGGCATTGGTATACTATCGTGACCAGCTGGAGAAGATGGATCCACTTACTGGCGAGATCTCACTGCCAGGCTGGGACAGCTCTTATCGAAAAGAAGATCTGGTCAAATTATTCGATCAATATAATAAGATTGACGAAGATATCCTCTGGCAGAATCTAGAGTATTTTCTCAAAACGATAATTCCTGTGGCCGAAGAAGCAGGCGTCAAAATGGCGATCCACCCTGATGATCCGCCGTATCCTATTTTTGGTCTGCCCCGTATCATAACCAAGGAAGCAAATCTTGACCGGTTGCTGAGCATAGTCGACAGCCCGGCAAACGGGTTAACACTATGTACTGGTTCGCTTGGCAGTGCCAGCTTCAACGATGTTCCTCGACTTGTTGATAAGTATTCAGCACTGGGGAGAATTCACTTCATTCATGTGCGCAATGTATTGCTTATGGAGGACGGAAGCTTCGAAGAGTCTGCTCACCCTTCAGAATTTGGTTCTCTTGATATCTACGCGATTATGAAAGCTCTATACAAGAACGGCTTTGAAGGCTATCTGCGTCCAGATCATGGACGTATGATCTGGGGTGAAACAGGCAAGCCAGGTTATGGCTTGTATGACAGAGCTCTTGGTGCTTCTTATATCAACGGACTTTGGGAAGCTTTGGAGAAATCAGCTGAAATTGAGGAGGCATGAAGTATGGATGTACCTTTTGCAATCGATCTACAAGACAAGGTCGTAGTCATGACCGGCGCAGGCGGTGCGATCTGCTCGGCTTTTGCCAGGGCCTTAAATGGCTGTGGGGCCAAACTTGCACTGCTCGATCTGAGACTTGAAGCTGCGGAGGCTCTCGCTGCTGAGATCAATCAGGCTGGTGGCAACGCGAGGGCCTATCAGTGCAACGTGCTTGAACGCGACAGCCTTGAGCTGGCACATGAGAAAATCTTAGCCGAGCTTGGCAGCTGCGATATCCTTATAAATGGAGCCGGCGGCAATAATGCCAGGGCGAATACTGATAATGAATTCTTCATGCCTGGTGATCTCGATAGAGACATTAAGACTTTCTTTGACCTTGACAAGGCGGGAGTTGAATTTGTATTCAATTTAAACTTTCTCGGTTCATTGATTCCTTCTCAGGTTTTTGTTCGTGACATGCTGGGAAAAGAAAACTGTTCCATCATTAATATTTCTTCGATGAACGCTTATACACCTCTGACTAAGATTCCGGCATATTCCGGCGCCAAAGCAGCTATCTCTAATTTCACGCAGTGGCTGGCTGTGCATTTTTCCCGGGTAGGTATCAGAGTCAACGCGATTGCCCCTGGGTTTTTCATCGGCGAGCAAAACCGCGACCTGCTGTTCAACAAAGATGGTACTCCGACCGAACGCGCCGGTAAGATCCTCAATAATACTCCTATGGGAAGATTTGGTGAAATCGATGAGCTGGCCGGAACATTGCTCTATTTATTATCGCCGCAAGCTGCCGGCTTCGTCACAGGTGTTGTGATTCCAGTAGATGGTGGCTTCTCTGCTTATAGTGGAGTTTAAATCTGCTGTTAGTGATATCCAGTTACTGTAGTTTTAGAAAACTATCCTGATATATCCTCTTGAAAAAACAGCCGGTCTGCTGACCGGCTGTTTTGGTTCTTATGTCATTCTTATGCAATTCTAAGAAGTAGAGAAGTAGTCGTTATATTTCCCTGCGGCCTTCCATGGCTCTTGCCAGAGTCACTTCGTCGGCATACTCAAGATCGCCGCCTACGGGTAATCCATGAGCGATCCTTGTAATTTTGATTCCTGTTTTTTTCAGAAGTCTGGCAATGTATAGAGCGGTTGCTTCGCCTTCCACAGTTGGGTTCGTAGCAAGAATAAGTTCTTCAATATCAGGCTCATTCTGTAATCTCTGAACAAGCTCACGCAGTTTTATCTGATCCGGTCCGATATGCTGCATAGGATTAATGACACCGTGCAGGACATGGTATCTTCCTTTGTATTCATGCATGCGCTCAATAGCTGAAACATCTCTTGGGTTCTCTACAATGCAGATTTGCTGGTTGTTTCTGGATGCTGAGCTGCAGATCTCGCAGGGGTCCTGATCTGTCAAATTGCAACAGACTGAACAGAGCTTCGTGCTTCTTTTGGCTTCCAAAATCGCAGCAGCAAGACTCTCTGCCTGCTCCTGCGGTTGCGCCAATATATGAAAAGCCAGACGTTGTGCGCTCTTGCTGCCTATGCCGGGAAGCTTGCCCAGCTCAGCAATCAAACGTCCAATGCTGGGTGAATATCTTGCCATAGATCAGAAGCCCATTGGCAGACCTTTGCCGCCTGTCACCTTAGACATTCTTGCCTCAGATTTTTCTTCAAGAGTTCTGATAGCTTCGTTTACAGCTACTATAACCAGATCCTGCAGCATTTCCACATCTTCAGGATCAACAACATTCTTGTCGATAACAAGCTCTTTTATCTGCTTGTCCCCACCGACTACTACACGCACTGCGTTACCGCCGGCTGTTGCCTCTGCGGTCATTTCAGCTATCTCTTCCTGCGCTTTTTCCATTTCACGCTGCATACGTTGTACCTGCTGCATCAGCTGGTTCGGGTTGCCGCCCGGGAAACCGCCTCCTGGGAATCCGCCTCTAGGTCCTTTTGCCATAATATTAGTCCTCCATTTTTACTGGTATGCCGAATTGATCGGCTGTTTCACGTATTTTTCTGATCCAGGGCTCCTCAGCGGTAGCACAGCCTGCGGCTGCTGCCTGCTCAGGATCCTCCTCTTGTCTTATTTTCAATTTCAGACTGCGGCCAGTCAAGGCGATAAGCACTTGAAGCAGTGCCTTCTGTGATGTTGACTTGCTGAACTCCTCGAACTGTGATTTATCCTCTTTGGCAAATATGACATTGAAATCATTGCCGCAAAGCTGGACCGCTGCTGTTTTGCCAAACAAATAAAGAATCATTTCACCTTGCATCTGAAGCTGATCAAGTGCCTTCTGCCAGATGCTCTTCAGCTCTTCCTCGGACAGTGGCTCAACAGATACTGTCGCAGTATCTGTTTTGGATTCAACTCCTGCTTCAACGACCGAAGGCTCTTGAATCGGCGCTGATGTTTCTGCAGGCGTTTCTGATATTGCTTCTGCGGAAGATACTGGCGCATTCGATGGCTCTACAGATTGTTTTACATCAGGTTCAGATTTTAATGCTTTCACAGGTACTTTAGTTTTATTTGGCTCGAGTCCTGCGAAGACCGCATAATCCTCATCAGACATCGGTGGAGCGTCATCATCGGAAAATTCCGGGTATTCATAGCCATCATTCTGTTCGGATGCAGAAGCCGACTCAGCAGCTTGTGTTGCCTTCTCTTGAGGAATCTCTGAGTCTTCAGTATCAGAAACGACGGCTTCAGAAACTGATTCTGCTGCCTGAGGCTCAGTAGATATCTGTGCTTCCTGCTCCTTTGGCTCAGCAGGTATCTGTACGGCTTCCGCCTGTGGCTGTGCGGGTATTTGTACTGGTTGTGCCTGAGGTTGTGGTAAATATGTTTTATCCAAGCTTATTTCACTGTTTTTCGCAATTATACGTATTAGTCCAACCTCGAGCGAGGTTCTGGCATCGCTCGACCAGCGAAGCTCTGCACCGATTTCGGAGAGCTCTTCTATCAGCTTGATCAAAAGCTTATATCCGGTCTGCGCGGAAAGCTGCTTCATCTCGGCTATTGTTTGATCAGTTGCCTGAATCAGCTTCTCAGGTGTCGCCGAAACCTGACAGATCAAGAGGTTGCGGAAAAACTGAGCCAGGTCGCTGATAAATCTCGCGAGATCACGACCTCCCATAACAAGCTCATCGATACCGGCAAGCAGATCACTTATTCTGCCATTGATAACAGAAGTTCCCATGTTAAGCATGAAATCATCCTGGGTTATACCAGCCAGAGCCAATACATCATTTCGTTCAATTTTGCCGGGTATGCTTGCGCGAGCCTGATCGAGCAGGCTGATCGCGTCACGCATAGCGCCATCGGCAAAAGAAGATATAGCCTCAAGTGCCTCGTCGGTTAGGTCGATACCATCGGCTGTTGCTATTTCCTTCAGTCTTGCGGCGATGCCATCCTGAGGTATTCTGCGGAAATCATAACGCTGACAACGCGAGAGAATAGTCGCAGGCAGTCTATGCGGTTCAGTTGTAGCCAGAATAAATACCGCGTGAGCAGGAGGTTCTTCAAGTGTTTTCAACAGAGCGTTAAAAGCTCCGGTAGAAAGCATATGAACCTCGTCAATTATATAAACCTTATATTTTGCGAGTGAAGGCATGAAGACTACTTCGTCACAGATACGTCTTATATTATCAACACTGTTATTTGAGGCCGCGTCCATCTCAACTACGTCCATCAAAGATCCGTCAAGTATACCTTTGCAAATCTGACACTGATTGCAGGGATTACCATCCTGCGGATCAAGACAGTTGATCGCTCTGGAAAAAATCTTGGCAAGAGTCGTTTTACCGGTGCCTCTAGTGCCGCTGAAGAGATAGGCATGTGCTATCTGTCTATTCTTAACAGCCTGACGCAGAGCATAAACCGCTTGCTTCTGCTCTACGACCTCATCGAAGGTTTTAGGTCTCCATTCACGATATAGTGCCAGATAAGACATGTTGTACCTCGCAAGTGTCATCATGATTACAATGCAAAGCCGCCATGCCTGACCTGCAACCGACGCAGGCTACCCTGCGGCACATGCGGTTGACCGCTTACCGCTGCTTCCTTCCGGACCTGACGGGGTTCACGGGCCACATCGCACAGGACCAGCGATCGGCTGCAGATCAGACACGGCGGTGACTGTTCGCCGAACCATTATAACATACAAGGTCTTCCTGTGCTACAATGGTTCTGGATTTACATTGACCCAATATTCTCAGCAGGTGAATATTATGACTGAACAGAAGCTTCTAAGCCCACCGCAAACAGCCCAGCTTATTCCACGTATCAGAGCAGTCGTGATGCTTATAGCAGGATCGATCATATCGGCCCTGGCGCTAAATGTATTCTTTATTCCGGCCAGGCTGACTATGGGTGGCATCTCTGGTCTCGTTTCAATCATCTATCAGCTGACCGGACAGGGCGAGCTGCTGCCTTTTGGTATCATGGTCATAATCATGAACATACCGATTCTGATCATGGGCTGGATCTATATCGGCTCAGGCTTCGTCTGGCGTAGCATTATCGGTACTCTGGCTTACTCAGTTTTAATCGACTTGACTGAACCAGCAATGGCCGGCTGGTATGATGAATACATAAGACAGCCCTTGTCGGACGGAGTGCCGGACGCCTTACTGTTTACGCTTTTCGGCGGAATACTATATGGCATCGGCCTTGGACTTATCTTCCGCGCTGGTTACACGACCGGAGGCACCGACATTATTGCCGTATTGCTCAAGCGCAGAATCAAGCATCTCAGCATCGGACAATTCCTGATGGTCATCGACGCCGCCATCGTCATACTCACAGTTTTCGTTTATCGTGATCAGGATGAATCAGCTGTCTTGCTGGCAATGTACTCCTTCATCGCCATGTACTTGACCTCGAAAAGCATCGACATAGTGCTCGAAGGCTTCGACTACACAAGAACAGCTTTCATTATTTCCGACCACAGTCAGGAGATCGGCAGTCGTGTGATGGATCAGCTGCAGCGAGGTGTTACTGCCCTGAATGGCGAAGGCATGTACACAGGCAAGAGCAAGAAGGTTCTGCTCTGCGTTCTGTCCCGTAAGCAGATACCCCTGTTAAAAGCGATCGTGCTGGATATTGATCCGGATGCTTTTGTTATTGTCGGGGAGGCAAGAGAGGTTCTTGGCGAGGGCTTCGGCTCAGCCTCTGATTTGCTATAGTATTTCAAGCCAAGACATATTATTAATATTCTGGCAAAAGTCGAGCCGATACTTTAAGATCAGTATCGGCTCGTTATATTCCAAGGACGTATCAACTGCTCACTTTTTAGAACAGCCCTGTTATCTGTCCATCAACAATACTAATTTGCTCCGCTGCCGGTTTCCTCGGCAAACCCGGCATGGTCATGATATTACCGGTGACAGCAACTACAAAACCGGCACCTGCTGAGAGTCTAAGCTCTCTGACAGTTATCTCAAATCCGCTCGGACGGCCAAGCAGGTTTGGCTGATCAGAAAGGCTGTACTGAGTTTTGGCCATGCATACAGGCAGGTTGTCATAGCCTTGGGCAATAATGGCAGATAGCTCCTTCTCGGCTGCAGCGGTCAAAACCGCTCTGTCAGCGCCGTAGATCTCGCAGGCGATCTTATTGATC
>CAZSLR010000081.1:0-8876 GCA_964607635.1 uncultured Oscillospiraceae bacterium | reverse complement strand
ATCGTACAAAACCTCTAATTTTCGCATAAGCTCGTCCATAGTTAGTTGAAGCGAAGCTGCTTTGCGAAGATTTTTAGTTTCAAGTGCCTGCCTTATCTCGTTGAAGAGGCATACCTGATCGTGGGTGTCTTTTGCCAGGCGTATACGAAGTGTCTCAATTTCCTGCCATAATGTTTCGTCATATTCAGAATTCTGATGCAGACGTACACAGCGGCGGACGCGGGTAAGATTGTCATGGAGTATACGTTCGCTAAGCTCCATCTCCCAGGTATCGAGCATCGCTCTGGAATATGATGTGATGATATGATCGGTGAAAACATTCTCTCTGCAGAGAATCTCCAGTCCTTCGTCATCATGCAGAAGATTGCGTAATGTCTCATATACACAGGCAGCTGGCTTGCCGAATCTCTGATCGCGCTCTTCCTCAGTAAAATTGACGAAAACATCATCCTCAGTACGGTACTGTCTGTCCTTGAGCAAATATTGAGCATCCTCTCCTGGAAGCTTGCAGAATTCCTGCTCGAGCTCTGTTGATGGTCTTGCTGATTTCGCGACATAGTTTACGCCATCAAGCATACACTGATAAACAGAGGCAAGGGCTATAAATACATTGGTGTGAGGATTGGGCGATCTCAGCTCGAATCTTGTTGCCATAGGAGATTCCGCGCTGCGGATAAGTCCAAGTAACACAGTGCGGTTTCTGGATGGTGAGGCGACATCGCGTCCAAGTGAGGCCACAGCATGTGTCGGGGCTTCAAAACCTGGCTTGAGGCGATTGAAGGCATCATTGCTTGCGGTAATAAATGGGCTTATGCATTCATAATGCTTCATCAAGCCCATGAGAGCGCCCCAGCCGATCTCATGCAGGAAGTCCTTATTATAATCGACAGGTGAGAAGAGATTGATTCTTTTGCCATTCTTAAGCCTGGCAACTGCATTTACATGAATATGCTCGCCGCTGCCGGCAACCCCATCGATCGGTTTGGCCAGGAAGCTGGCCTCGAGCCCGTGCAGACGGAATACTTCCTTGATAAATATCCTGGCATACAACTCGTTGTCAGCAGCTTGCATAGCATCAGAAAATTTCCAGTCGATCTCAAGCTGCTCAAGGATATGATCCATATCGCCTGAGCCGGTTAGATGAGCTTTTATGCCACCAACCTCTTTGTGGCCCATCTCAGGCTTGAAGCCATAGAGGTCAAGCAGGTCGATCGACTGTTCCATAGCTGTTCTGACAACACCCTTGGTTCTTTTCCAGTACTGCTCCTTAAGACCCTGAGAAACTGAGAGCTGCTCCTTGCTGACGATATCGTCAGGTGTTCTGACCCAGAACTCAAGCTCAGTTGCTACCGTGAGTGAGACCTCATCAATATCCTCGGGTGATATGCTCCAAGCCTTACAGAGCTCGGGATGCTCGATAAGCAGAGCTCTCATCTGGCGGTCGAAGTTCTCGCAAGCCCGACGTAGAAGAGATCTTGAACAGACCAGCTGCTCATTGTGACTGAGAAAAGCCGGTATCCTGAGTGTACCAGCAGGCAGACCGCTAACAGGATCGATGTTTTCGTAGTTGTAATCAACGAACCAGTTGACAGATAAATCAGCCAGCAGGTCCACCTTGCCATCGTTCAGAGTCGCGATGCCTGGCAAAACAACAGAAGAGCCATCTGTCTGAACGCCCCCTTCTAAATAACTCTCGATGTCATCCAGGAAGAGTCTGACAGGTATTTTCTCATCTGTATCATTACCAGCCAGATCGATACCGGCCAGTGAGATATATTTGACCTCAGGATGCCCCTGCAGCAGCTGTCTGATAGCTTCTGGAGTATGACTGTCAGCTGGGATACGATATAGGAGCTGTGGTTTGATGGAAAAAGGTTGTCTAAGCATTTTTTTACCTCGCAAAATCTGAACTTGGATCACAGAATAGTTTTATTTTAACTGAATTGACAACTACGTCAATGATTAGCTTGATAATGAGCAGAAGATGAAACAAGCTTGTTCTTGTAATTAGTTAAAAATATTATCTGAAACAGTAAAAAACAGTCCCGGCAATGCCAGGACTGTTCGTATTTTACAAGCTTGTCAGATATTAATATCTGTTGTCATAATTATTGTTCTGACGCCTTGTATTCTTGCGGGCTCTGCGGCAATCCGGACAACGTACCGGATCATTCTCAAAACCCTTCTCCTTGTAGAATTCCTGCTCACCCTCTGTAAACGCGAATTCTGCTCCACAATCCTTACATGTGATCATTCTGTCTGGCATAGGTCTAGTCCTCCTAATTTTATCGGAAAAAGAATGAATGACAGTGGCTAACCTGAATTGGAATAAGGAGGCGAAGACCTTCTATTCTTAATGGTTGGGCGCAGCCTGTATACAAGCTAAATCCGTTGTGCTGATAATAGCATACATGATATAATGTGACAAGCTTTATTTTGGCTATATGCTGTGATTTTCATGAATATCACAGTATAAAACTGTATGAAATGTCATATAGAAATCTGTTATATAGAAAATGTGAGGAGATTGTCGATGAAGTTAAACGATTGTGCTGATGTTCTTCAAGCTCAAGTGCTGGTTCCGGCAGAGGATATGGATATCGATATCAAGGTCGCCTGTGGTGCTGATCTGATGAGCGATGTCATGGCTTTTGCCTGTTCAAGCAATGAGATGATGCTGACCGGACTGGTTAATCCCCAGACGATCAGGACTGCTGAAATGATGGATGTCAAGGTAGTTGTATTTGTTAGAGGCAAGATTCCAGGTGAGCAAATGCTTGATCTGGCCAAGGAAAAGAAAATATGTGTTATGTCAACACCACTTCCTATGTTTACTGCCTGCGGACTACTGCATGAGTCTGGTGTCAAAGGGAAGGGGGAGTGACGTCTGGAGCCGGTTAAACTAGATTTTGTCATCAGAGGTTCTGACTTCATAAATGCCGGTGAGGCGTCCAGTGGAACAAAAAAGGCCCTGACAAGACTTGGCATCGCGCCTTCAGCTATAAAAAGAGCGGCTATAGCCATGTATGAGGCTGAGCTTAATGCTGTGATTCATGCCGGCGGTGGAAGGGCTGAGGTTGAGATTCATCCAGATCACATCCAAATTAAGGTGATCGATAATGGTCCAGGTATACCTGATGTTGGCCTGGCTATGCAGGAGGGTTGGTCAACAGCACCCGACATTGCCAGAGAAATGGGCTTCGGAGCTGGTATGGGACTACCAAATATCAAGAAGAATTCTGATGATATGAATATTGAGACAAGTATTGGTCACGGTACTACCCTGTCCATCGTAATCAATTTTTAGTTATTTATCAGAGCTTGTTAGCGGCATGCAGACATATGTAATAATGACTGCATGCTGCAAACCTGCGGAGGGAAAATATGTCTAAGCTTCATTCAGTACGACTCAATCGTGAGCTTTGTGTCGGCTGTACGAATTGTATTAAGAAGTGTCCGACTCAGGCGATCCGCGTCCGGGACGGCAAAGCTCAAATTGCTGAGTACCGCTGTATAGACTGTGGTGAGTGTATCAGAGCATGTCCTCATCACGCCAAGAGTGCTGTGATGGATCCGTTTGAATCATTAAGTGAGTTTAAATGGAAGATAGCTTTGGCTGCTCCGTCCTTGTATGCTCAGTTTGGCGCTCCTGCAACCAGAATCATGGTACTGGCGGCTCTTAAAAATATTGGCTTCGATGATGTTTATGAGGTGGCAATTGGTGCTGATATCATTACTGCCAGAACGAATGAATATTTGAATGAAGCTAAAAGCAAGAAAAACTTACCTTTGATATCCTCTGCATGTCCTGCTGTAGTCAGACTGGTACAGATGAAATACCCTGGACTTATAGACAATCTGGTACCGTTTGACGCACCTGTTGATATCACCGCGGACATAGCCAGAAGGCAGGCGATTGCTGCTACTGGTCTTAAATCAGAGGAGATCGGTTTGTTTTTTATCAGTCCGTGTCCAGCTAAGCGGACCGCGGTAACTAATCCTATAGGTCAGGATCAATCTCAGATCGATGGTGTAATCGCAATTTCTGACGCATATCCGCTCATTCTGGCAAAGCTTGAGAAGCTAACACCTGAACAGGTTGAAATAATTGACAATAAGCTGATGGCTACCTTCAGTGGTGTTCGCTGGGGCTATACCGGAGGCGAAGCTATCGCTGTAAACACTGAGAAGTATCTTGCCGTCGATGGAATACATAATGTCATTTCAATCCTTGAAGAGGTCGAAAATGAGCGATTGCGTGATATAGAGTTTATTGAAGCGAATTCTTGCACCGGAGGCTGTATCGGCGGACCCTTGACTGTTGCTAATCGCTACTCAGCGAAATCAAGGCAGCGAGGGTATATTCAAGAAGCGAAACGACTTGCCAAGGAGCATCCTGATCATATTTATCCATATCAGATGGAAAAAGCGGCAATTTGGTCTAAACCAATTCAGCCGAATCCTGCGATGCAGCTTGATAGTGATATTTTCCGTGCACTGGAAAAATATGAGCAAATGGAACAGATCGTAAGAACCTTGCCCGGGCTTGATTGTGGAGCCTGTGGCGCGCCGGACTGTCATGCGTTGGCAGAGGATATAGTACGCGGTGAAGCAACAGAAACTGATTGCATTTTTAAGCTTAAAGAGAAAATCAGAGATGTCGCTGATCAAATGAGCGAGCTTGAGTCTGCCATGAATAAGCTGGCACAGGATAAACATAGGAGTCAAGAACAATGATCTGTTTGAAGGATATTATTGAACCTTTGCAGTGCGAGGTGCTTTGCGGCGAGCATATGCTGGAGACTCAGGAGGTCACCGGAGGCTATGCCTGTGATCTTCTTAGCTGGGTTATTTCCAGAGTTAATTCCGGTGAAGTCTGGATGACGATACTTAGCAGCGTTAATGTTGTTGCGGTAGCGGTTCTGGCCGAATGCAGCTGCATACTTCTTACAGAATCAGTCGTGATGGAGGAGAGTGTACTGGCCCGAGCAAGAGAAAAGGGAATAGCGGTTCTCAGTACGCCATTATCTACGTATAGAGCTTGTGCACTTATTGCGGAAATAACGGATATTTAATATGAATGATCCTGGTGAGATTTCTGTACGCTGTGATCTGCACATACATTCAGCTTTGTCGCCTTGTTCAGATGATGAAATGACCCCTGGCAACATAGTTGGGATGGCAATGCTTAACAATCTGGATATAATCGCAATCACTGATCATCAGAGCTGTGGCAACTGTGCCGCGGCTATGACAATTTCTGAGGAAATGGCTGGCCCTTTGGTCGTTCCGGGAATGGAAGCGTGCTCAGCTGAGGAAATACATCTTCTATGCTTGTTTCCTGATCTTACTTCAGCTTTAGAATTTCAGAAGGTCATACAATCGACACTGATCAGCAAACCAAACCGTGCTGATATTTTTGGTAATCAAAGCTATTACAATGAACATGATGAATTGACCGGCACTGAGGATCAGCTGTTGCTGATGCCAAGTACATTAAGCTGCGATGAGATCGCTGCTCAGGTCTATAGTATAGGTGGTGCATGTCTGCCAGCACATGTCGACAGAGAAGCAAATAGTATGCTTGTGACCCTCGGCAGTATTCCTGAGGATTTTCCCAGTGGCTGGATTGAGTTTTCCAGGCAGGCTAAGCCTGACATGTATTTTGATAATTATCCTGATTTGAGGCGGTTTCGCTGGCTGGTGGATTCAGATGCTCACAGACTTGAGGATATTTCAGACCCAGGCTGGCCAATAAGGCTGCCCGGCTTTTGCCGGGATCAAAGCGGCAGACAATTGCTGATCGACAGATTACGGGGCAGATAAAAAGTGCATGGCAAAACATTTCAGCAAGCATTGCCCCTCAATATTTATAGTGCTATAATGCTTTGAGCAGGATCGTTGGTGGTGAATATGCAGGACCTTTCTTTACATCTTATGGATATTGTTCAAAACTCGCTCAAAGCGGGAGCTGTTCTCATAAAGATTGAAGTTAGAGTCGATACAGCCATTAATATGCTGTACATTACAATTGAAGATAATGGACATGGAATGTCAGCAGAAATGGTTTTGGCAGTTACCGATCCTTTTGTAACTTCCAGAACCACCAGATCGGTAGGTCTTGGTATTCCGTTGCTTAAGGAACACTGTGAGCTTACCGGCGGCAGGCTTGAGCTTAGCTCTGAAGAGGGCAAGGGTACATGTCTTGTAGCTTCATTTGGCTTGTATAGTATAGACAGAATGCCGATTGGCGATATAAGTGATACAATGACCGCACTTGTCCTGTCTGATCCCAACGTAGATTATATCGTGCGTTTTGTCTGTGATGACAATGAATTTGAGCTGAGTTGGCGCGATATAAGAGATCAGCTCGCGGATGTACCGCTTAATGAGCCTGCGGTTCTTGAGTGGATAGGAGAAAACCTGGCTGAAAAACAACAATATATATTCGGAGGTGTCTTGAATGAAATCACTGGCTGAACTGGAAGCGATTCGTCAAAAAGCAAAGGCTGATCTGGCCGCACGTACTGATGGTGGCCGCAAGGTCGTAGTAGGTATGGCAACTTGTGGTATAGCTGCCGGCGCGCGTCCTGTCATGAACGCTATGGTAGAAGAACTGCGTACACGCAATGTAAATGATATCGCTGTTACAATGACTGGCTGTATCGGCGTTTGTAGATTGGAGCCGATCGTTGAGGTTATTGAAGAGAACGGCGATAAGGTCACATATGTAAAAATGGATCCTACTAAGGCTAAGAGAGTTGTCGTCGAGCATTTGATCAATGGTCAGATCTGTCAGGATCTTACGATCGGTGCGGTAGAGGCAGAAGCTAAGGCATAATACCCGGCAGAGCTTGTATATCAGGCTTGGCTGCCAGGAAAACAGGAGACCCGAGCGGGACATTTTACTGGTGTACCGACAGGTCTCCTGTTTGGTTTAGCCGGTGTAGAAACGCCAAGGGGTTGGAGTATTCATATGAATCTGATCATAACATTGGAAGCATTGAAGTTTTATAAGGTCAAGGCCGAGAGGCTGGTACAAATATTATTTATTGCATTGGTGATCATCAATGCTGTTATCTGGTTTTTACCTTTTTGCGATTATGACTTCACGGCAGTCTATGAAGCTATGGAAGAAATGGCTGCCGGCAGAATGGCGACTGTACAGCTGACGCAGGGCAATTGGATCTTTTTAGGTCTGATGGTTTTGACGCAGCTTATCAATTTGCTGTCTGTATTTTTCTACGCGGCACTGTTTGCTTCTGAGAAAATGCCGTCAGTCGCAATTAAACCGATGCAGATGATCGGACATGCTCTTCCGCGTCTGTTGTTGTTGTTCGCTCTGATGATCGTACCTGCTCTGATGTCGATGCTGATGCTTATGATACCTGTGATCATATTTGCCTTTATGATGTATTTTTTGCCAATTAATCTTTTTTTACATAAACAGAATATTGCCTATGCTATGCATAAGAGCTACGAGCAAACCAAGGGCTTCAGATTGATAATCTTCTTCCAGGTCTTTTTCCTATCGATGCTGTTGACTTTTCCTGAGACGCTTCTGATTAACATGTTGTCTGGAAATCTCATCGCTACTGTCATGATTCAATCATTTTTCAGTGTGTTTTTGTCACTTTCCCAGGGCAGACTCATGGGAATATATTATCTTTATCTTGTGAAGAAAGACCCTCTTGTGGTACCATCAATTACTAATGAAAACAATGAGGGTAAATAGGTCTGTGGTTAGCTTTTATGCTGATATAACGACTATAACCCGGGGAGGAAATAACATGTCAGATTTTAAAGAGGCAGCTATTAAGAAGCACAGTGAATGGCAGGGGAAGATCGAGGTCATCGCTCGTGCTCCGGTTTCAACCAGGGAGGATCTATCGATCGCTTACACTCCTGGTGTCGCAGAACCATGTCTGGAAATTTCCAAGGATGTTGATAAATCATACGAGTATACCAGACGCTGGAACATGGTAGCTGTTGTTACAGATGGAACAGCTGTCCTTGGCCTTGGTGATATTGGTCCAGAGGCAGGTATGCCTGTTATGGAAGGTAAATGTGTTTTGTTTAAGGCCTTTGGCGATGTAGATGCCTTCCCGCTTTGCATCCGTTCGAAGGATGTAGACGATATTGTCAATACCGTAACTCTTCTTGCAGGCAGCTTCGGTGGGGTCAATCTTGAGGATATTTCTGCACCTCGCTGTTTTGAGATCGAGCGTAGACTTAAGGAAACATGTGATATTCCGATCTTCCATGATGATCAGCATGGTACGGCTGTTGTTACTCTTGCCGGTATGATCAACGGTTTGCGCATAGTTGGCAAGGATCTGAAAGATTGCAGTGTTGTTGTTAATGGTGCCGGCGCTGCCGCAACTGCCATCGTCAAACTGCTTATGGCTACAGGTCTTACCGATGTAGTTCTTTGTGACCGCAGCGGTGCTATCTATGAGGGACGTGATAATTTAAATGAGGCCAAGGTTGAGCTTGCAGAGCTGACAAATCGCAAAATGAAGAAGGGCAGCTTGGCAGATGTAGTTAAGGATGCTGATGTATTCATTGGAGTGTCTGCTCCTGGCTCACTAACTCAGGATATGGTAAGAAGCATGAGCAAGGACCCTGTTATATTTGCCTGTGCCAATCCTGTACCTGAGATCATGCCTGACCTGGCGGCAGAAGCTGGAGCGGCGGTTATCGCGACCGGCAGATCAGATTTCGCCAATCAGATCAACAATGTTTTGGCTTTTCCCGGTATTTTCCGTAGCGCGCTTGACGTGAGAGCCAGCGATATCAACGATGAGATGAAATTGGCGGCGGCGTACGCTATCGCGGATCTGGTAGCACAAGATGAGCTCAAGCCTGATTACATC
>CAZSLR010000080.1:0-8915 GCA_964607635.1 uncultured Oscillospiraceae bacterium | reverse complement strand
GGAGCAATGTACGAGTCAAAAAAACAAGGTGGCGGAAGAGCACACATGCTATAACATATGATCCGCTTTCAATTGTGTTTTTTAAAAAAACGCCAACCCAATGTAGGTTGACGTCTTTTGCCAGTATCGAGGCTTGATTATCCAATTATACCATCGATCGTTGCCTGTGCTTCAGCAGCGGCGTCCTCCGGGCTGCTGTCGCCTGTCATTACTTTGTTGAACGCCAGTGAAATAGCGTCAGATATATCCGGCCATTCCGGAAGTGGTCCTCTGGCATTTGCGTACTGCAAAGCTTCTACGAAGACCGCATATACAGGATCATCACCAAACTGACCCTCGGCCAAAGTGGAATCTGAAGAAATATATCCCATCGCGTTCATCATGAACAAGCAGGTTTCATCGCTTGTAGCAAATTCCAGGAACTTGATTGCTGCGTCTTCATTACCGCCGGCAATAACAGCGTAGTTTTCACCACCAAGTCCAGAAGCCTGCTGTTTGTCCTGAGGTATCAGGGCAACATTCCAGTTAAGCTCGGGTACTTCTTCTCTCATTGTCGGGATCTGCCATGTGCCATTGATCATCATGGCCAGGTTGCCGGCTATGAACTGATGCATAGTATCGCCCTGTGTCCAGTTGATCGCTTCTTTTGTCATCGCTCCGGAATCTACGAGGTCTTTTACGAAGCTAAGAGCTTTGATTCCGCCCTCAGAGTCGATTTCGTATGAGGTCGCACCGGTTGACCATACCCATGGCAGGAAGTTGAAGGTACCTTCTTCGTTCTGCAGGCTGGAATGTGCGAAACCTGAAACTGTATCTGTTGTGCAGGCTTTTGCTGTTTCCAGCAGCTCATCCCAAGTTGTTGGAACTTCACGACCTGCTGCCGCCAACATATCTTCATTGTAGAACAATACGAGATCATTGCTGCCAAAAGGTACACCATAGAGTTTTCCATCAAGCGTACATGAATTGACTGGACCGTCGTAGTAAGTGCTTACATCAAACTTGCCGGTAATATCGGCGAATATTCCCATTGCTGCGTAGGAAGCGTGATCAGGATTATCAAGAATAACCAGATCAGGCAGCTCGTCAGCGGATGCGCCAATTGACAACTGTTTCTTAAAATCGGCAAAAGGTACGTATTTTGCTGTTACTGTTATACCTTCATTTGAGCTGTTGAACTCTTCTATGATCGTGTTCAAAGCTTCCTGATGACCTGCGGTTTCCCAGTAATACCAAATTGTCACATCACCTGACGCGCCTGTAGAATCCTCTGAAGACTCTGTTGGTTCCGACTGATCAGCGCTCTCTGACTCTGTACTTGATGCTTCGGTTTTTGGGGCAGTTGTTTCTTCTGATGCGGAATTACCGCAACCTGCGACCAACGCAACAAGCATGCATACTGAAACGATTAAAGCTAGCAACTTTTTCATGTTCTTCCTCCTATGGTTTATTGTGGTTGACTGTAATTGCATTATAGGAGCGCCAGTAATTATCCAAAATGTCATAAATCTTAAAAAGGGGGAATTTCCTAAAGTAAAAATAAATTTACGCTGTCAACCAGGGAGTTCTAGCACGATCTTAGTTCCTTGGCCCAAAACACTTGTCACCTCGACCTTTTCCTGACCTTGATAGTAGACATGCATCCTGGCCAAAGCATTTTCAATACCAATATGATTTCTATCATCTATTGCCAGCGTTTGTTTATTGTTGATCTTCATCAGTACCTTCTCATTTATCCCCTTGCCATTATCAGCGATAGTGATTCTTATACCCTTATCCTGATACTTCTCCATATCAACTGTGAGCAAGGATTGCTCTCTCTCCCCCTCGAATCCATGTATGATAGCGTTCTCAATAAACGGCTGCAACAGCAGCTTATGTATTTTGAAGCCAAGAATCTCCGGGGCGATATTGATCTGGCAGGAAAACTTGTTCTTGAGCCTGAACTGCTGTAGATAAACATATTTCTTGAGCCACTCTGCCTCATCTCTTACAGTTACGCTACCATTGCTATTTGATATTGCATATCTAAGAATTGTCGCAAGAGTATTGATCGCGTTACTGATATCAAACTCATCACGATCAATCGCCATCCAGTTGATCGTATCTAATGTGTTGTAAATAAAATGCGGATTGATCTGCGCCTCAAGCGCTCTTATCTCAGCTTGACGCTGTTTTTCACCGGCTTCCTTTTCTTTTGCCAGGGCGTCCATAAGCTTAGTAAGAGTGTTATTGAACTGTTGCGCTATGGTTTCGATCTCTATCGGCATTTTGTCCTTGATCGCTACTCTCACATCCAGATTTCCTGCCTCAGCCTTGCGCATGGCTCCAACAACAGTAATGACCGAATCAGACAACTGCCCTGAAATTCTCCAGACGATCAGAATCGTAAGCAGCAGCAGCGCGGCTGATAAAACGGCAATAATCAACATTTGTTCATTTAAGCCTCTTAGATATGCGCTCTGTCCGGTTACATGTACGATCTCCCAATTAAGCTCTTCATCATAATAAGTATAAATGGATGAATATTTCGGATCAAAGCCACTCGATTTGGCTGCAAGATCAGAATAGACCTGTTCGCGATCTTCTACTTCAAGAGCTTGATCAAAAAGCGTAGAGCTAATCAAAGCTTTATCAATGTATGACATGATCCTTCCACGCTCGCCAACCAGATAGTTATAATTCGAATCATTAGTTTGATCAGACTGTTCAGATTTCATCAAGTCCTGCAAAAACTGCTCATCCAGACTAACAATAACAACAGCGCTCCTTTTTTCAAGAGCTCTGTAGTCTATTACTCTGTGAGCTATATGAAACAAATAGTAATCCTCACTGGCAAATCTGGTGCCAAACTCCGTAGGTAAAATATGCGTCTTATTGTCTGAGGAAATTTGCTCATATAGGTCTGCTTCCTGCAAGCTATAGTTCTTCATCCATGAGTTGTCATAAGTCGTTGGCGTTAGCTGATCATATGTAACTAATTGGCCTGAATCAGTAATGACTGTGATTGAACGTATATAGTCCTTGGTATTAAGAAGGCCTCTTAAATATCGTCTTAGTTGATTTACTGTAACAGCAACGTCCTCTTCATTGTTCAGATTATCTACCCACTTAACTACATCGTCATTTGTGTATATCTGATATAGAAGATCTTCATATGATTCCAGACTGATCTTCATATTGTCAGCCATCTGCCTAAGATTTGTCCGCGTCAACATTTCAGTATTCTTCCTGAGAGTAGATGATGTGTTATAAAACGTAAATAAGCTGAGTAAAATGATCGGTATAGTTGACGTTAGTATAAACAAACTGATGATTTTTTTGCGCAGACTTATCTTGTTCATTTGCAACTCCTCGATTGGCAAAAGCTCACTTGCTAAGAAATAACAAATGAGCTCTTGTTGGCAGCGGTCATATTTATTCTATCACTATTAGATTTTTTGATATACCGGAATAATTGACAGCGGGGCCTCGGCCTCGATCCACTGCCCTCCATCATATTCCAGACTGCTATGAAAATCCTTCCAACGGCAGCCCGTAGGCAGATAGACCTGTCTGTTGCGGGTACCATGCTCTAATATCGGAGCAACAAGATACTCATCACCGTAGAGATATTGATCTTCAACCTCCCAGCAGGAATTGTCATCAGGAAACTCGTAGAACAGTGTTCGCATGACTGGCGTGCCCTTCTCATGAGCCTGTTTCATCAGTTTTCTGGTATAGTCACGTAGCTGCTCTCTGATGTTCAAATATTTACGGCAGATATCATATGCTTCTTCACCATAGCTCCAAACCTCGTTATCGGCACCGGACCGACAATGAGCACCGCCCGTTGTACCTACCTGAGGCTGCCTGGGTTCGCGATCACCATGCAGGCGCATTACCGGGCAGAAGGTGCCCCACTCAAACCAACGAATAAACAATTCACGGAAATCCTTGTCATTTGGATCACCGCCATGGAAACCACCGATATCTGTAGTCCACCAGGGAATTCCTGACATACCAATATTCAGACCAGCAGTAAGCTGGTTTCTCATACTCGCGAAGCTGGAGGCTATATCTCCTGACCAGACCAACGCGCCATATTTCTGACTGCCGGCCCAGGCACAGCGTAGTAGATTAACTATATTTGTCTGCCCCTCTGCGGCCATGCCCTCGTAAAACGCCCGGGCATACTCGACCGGATAGATATTACCAACCTCAAGATCCGTCCCCAGATGGTATCTGTAATTATCGAAATCGTAAACTGTATACTCTGGTTCAGCTTCATCCAGCCAGAATACCCGCACCCCCTTCTGATAGTAATTATTCTTGACCTTGTCCCAGACAAAATTTCTAGCGCCTGGATTAGTCGCGTCAAAGTGAATTGTATCGCCCTCGAAGTTCATGCCTATCCTGATGCCGCGCTCAGTTCTGATCAAAAAGCCTCGCTCCAGCATCTCTTGAAAATTTTCGGATTCGTAATCAACAGTCGGCCAGATCGAAATCATCAGCTCTATGCCCATTTCCTTAAGCTCGCCGATCATAGCCTCCGGATCGGGCCAATAAGTCGGATCGAAGCGCCAATCACCTTGCTTCGGCCAATGGAAAAAATCAACCACGATCAAATCAAGCGGCAGATCGCGCTTTTTATATTCCCGGGCAACATTCAGAAGCTCTTCCTGAGTCTGATAACGCAGCTTACATTGCCAGAAACCAAGCCCATATTCCGGCATCATGGGGACTTTTCCCGTTATGTCGGCGTACTTCTCAACAATCTCCGCAGGCGTGTCACCGACCGTCAGCCAGATATCCAGCAGCTTAGTTGACCGGGCCTCGAAGCTCATTGTATTGTGACCGAAAACAGCCCTGCCGACTGCAGGATTATTCCAGAGCATACCATAACCCAGAGAAGACACAAAAAATGGAATACTTGCCTGAGAATTACGATGAGCCATCTCCAGATCAGTACCCTTCAGGTCCAGATACGGCTGCTGATACTGCCCCATACCATATATTTTCTCTTTTCGATCTAGAGAATCTATACGATAGGTCAGGTAATAACCGCCACCAATAATCGGCTTGAACTCTCTGGCCTCAACCTCGAGGGCACTGCAATCAGGATGTGTTACATCACGCCTGTTGCGCCAGTACTCCCGCAGGATCGTTTTGCCCTTAGAGTTCTTGATCTCAATACGTCCGTCATGCGAAACTCTTACAGTAATGTTGCCATTTGTCAGTATTCCTACACCATCCGAAATAACGATAAAGGGTGCAATTGTGATCGGCGGCGTCTGCAGAGCCCAATTTTCATCAGGCATAACTGCCTCTTTGCTCGACCTTATCCTAACTCCGTCACGACCCCAGGCATCCACCCAGAGCACCTCCGCATCATAGCTGAATATCAGCCTGTTATTCTCAACTCGCAGCATCTCTGATCACCTATCCTTTCACCGCACCACTTGTCATACCTGCTATTATGTATTTCTGCATAAAAATGAATATAAGTGCCACCGGTATTATTGTAACAACAGCAAAGGCCGTCAGGTAGCTCCATTTCGTGCCATACTGCCCCATAAAATTAAAAATACCTGCTGTAATCGGTCGTTTTTGCTGATCGAGAATGAAGGTCATACCATAAGCAAGATCGCCCCAGGCATAGAGAAAAGAGAAAACAGTGCATACTATCACGCCCGGCTTGGCCACAGGAATTAACACCCTGACAAAAGACGACATCCTCGTGCAGCCATCGATATACGCAGCTTCCTCCAACTCTCCCGGTATGCACGCAAAATAATTCTTAAGAATGAGCACCGAAAATGGTATACCTATGGTTGCGTCAGCAAGAATCGCCGCCCACCAGGTATTATAAACATGCATCCCCTTGAACATAATGAACATCGGTGTAAGAAGCACTGAAACCGGAAGCATCTGCGTAACCAGAAAAAATAGGAGCATGCTCTTACGGCCTTTGTAACGGTATTTTGCAATCGCATAAGAAGCCGGCACCGCCAGAAGCACAGCAATAACTACCGCACCGGACGAAATCAGCAGGCTGTTGCCGAAGGAATGAAACATGTTGAAATCCCCGGTCTCCAGTTGTGCGACATACGACTTGGTATTAAGTATGTGCGGATAAAAGGTGGGTGGTATCTGGAATATTTCCTGCTCCGTCTTAAGCGAAGTAACCAGAATCCAAAATAACGGGAATAATAAAAAACAGAGAATAATGATAGAAAGCAGAGAGAAGAAAATGTCCTTCTTCTGGCTGAGATTTTTTGTGCTCATTGTTTTTCTTCTCCCTTCAATGTAATCCGCAAATATACAATGCCAACAGTCAATAGGATCATAAACAGGACATTGGCCACCGCAGAGCCCTTACTGTACTGGAACAAATCAAATGATAGCTTGTATGAATAAGTAGACAGTAAGTGTGTCGAGTTGACCGGACCGCCTCCGGTCATTACATAAACAAGATCATAGACCTTGAAGGTATATATGAATCCAAGAATCAGCACGGATTCCACCGTGGTTCGCAGCAGCGGTAATGTAATACTTGTGAATTTCTTGAACCCATTGGCACCATCGATAGCCGCCGCCTCGTAGAGCTCTTGTGGAATAGTAGTTAAGCCAGTTGCCAGAAGTATTGTGTTAAACGGGATGCCAATCCAGATATTGGCTGCGATTACAGCGATCATCGCAGTTTTCGGATTTGTCAGCCACTCAATATTTTCACTTATCAGTCCAACGCTTCGAAGCAGAAAGTTAATAATTCCAACATCAGTAGCAAACATAAACTTGAACATCAGCGCAGTCACCGTCATCGGAATCATCCACGGAATCATGAGCAGACCACGAACAGATTTTGAGCTTCTGAAGCCTTTGTTAAAAAACACTGCCAAGGCAAAACCGATCACAAATTGAAAAACCAGACAACTCACAGTAAACAAAAAAGTATTCCAGACCGCTTTTTTAAATACCGCGTCACCAAATAATGTGATGTAGTTTTCAAATCGGATGAACTCCTTGGTGCCACGCGCCAGATTTCTGACTGTGACATTTTGCAGACTTAGAACAATGTTGCTAAATATTGGATATCCTGCAAATATCAGCATATAAATGAATGCCGGCAACGCGTACAAGAGGCCGACATTATCATAGCGAAAAAATCTTCTAACTCTTTTCAATTGGAAAACCCTCCCTCTCAACTTTCTCTACAAATCAATTCTATGGCAACGAGCCAGATCGAAAAATGCGAGAAATCTTGAAAAAGAAGAAAAATCAAAAGTCAGTTACTTATAGCTTCTGCGATATTCGTTTGGCAGTTGTCCGGTTATCTCGCGGAAGACCTTGCTGAAGTACTTGGAATCAGTATATCCAACCCGCTCCGAGATCTCATAAAGCTTAAGCTGGGTACTGCAGAGAAGTTCTTTTGCCTTATTTATTCTGCAGTTTTTCATATATGCGCTGAAAGTTATCCCCATCTCTCGATGAAACAACGTTCCCAGATATTCCGGCGTCATATTAAGCTTATAACCGATCTCCTCAAGCGTAATGCCATTCCGATAAAACTCATGGATCAGACTTGTAACACGCTTAACTGTCAAATGTGTAATATTGGTATCAGCATCATCACTGCAAATATTTGACAACAGCAGCTCAGAGGCCTGTACCAATTCCTCGCGCATTTTGGCGTTCATAATCATGCCAAGCAGCTTCTGCTGTTCAAGATCCTTATGTTCCAGGCAACCCATTTCCTTGGCGATCCCCAAAATACTCCACAGGAAACGTACATAGGACTCCTTGATCTCACGCGGCACATAAACCTGCCCGTCAAGGAAGCTCTCGTGAAACTCATTAACAACTGCAGCTGCCGCAGCCCAATCTGACGCACAAACCGCGCTCTTAGCCCTTGCCTCCAAATCGATTGGATAGATACAAGAGCCTGTCTGAACATTTGTAATCTTCGGATAAGATATAATAACTTCACGATCAAGCGAGATGTTCCAGTCCATATAAGGATAGAGCGTATCAAGACCTGATTTCAATCTGTCGATTCCTTCAACCTCGATCCAGCCTACAGATATCTTCTCAGGCGAGTGTTTGAGCAGCTGATATTGGATCCAGCGCTCGACATCACCAGCATTTTGATAATGATACAAGACAATAATCAAAGAATTTCTATAAACCGCCTCAACTACTGAAAATGACAAACCCTTGTACATTGACAAAGCCTGCTGAAAATAGAGCTTGGTTTTCTCCCAGGCATCCTCATGCTCAGTCCCCAAATATGCACATACAATGGCAAAAGTCTGGCTCTTTTCAATGCGATAATTGTTCCGCAGGTAGTCCGCAACACCATCGCTGATCTCAATTCTGCCGCTTATCAGCGCATGGAAAATTTGCTCGATCGTACCTATTTGAGCAGGCTTCTCCTGCCTATCCTTCTCGACCTGCAGCTTAATATTTTCAATCGCTTGTGCGAAATCATTATAGGCGATTGGCTTAAGTAAGTACTCTGTAATGCCAAGCTTCATCGCCCTCCGTGCATAATCAAACTCTGAATAGGCGCTCAAAACAACAGCCTTGGAGCATATACCTTCCTCACTCATTCGCGTGAGCATCTCAATGCCATCCATACGCGGCATACGAATATCCGTGATAATAAAATCAGGACGAAGCTGCCGTACGAGACGCAAACCATCCTCGCCGTTATCAGCCTCGCCGACGATCTCCAGCTCCTGATCAAGCTTAGTCAGAAGCTTCTCGATTCCCTCACGTATCCTGATCTCATCCTCGATAATAATGACCTTCACAAATTATACCTTCACCCTCTGCATACCAACGTTCTAATCGATACACAAGTATACCTATTCAAATTCTGCTTGCCTTGTTTAGACATGTCAAGTAGGACAGAAACGAGATAAGAGGGTAAA
>CAZSLR010000079.1:0-8946 GCA_964607635.1 uncultured Oscillospiraceae bacterium | reverse complement strand
GGCTGCCGGTCTTACCATATTAGAGTTCAACCGTAGGCTGATCGATGCGACTGCAGATATTGTCCCGGCTGTAAAACCGCAGCTTGCCTATTATGAGCAGTATGGCGTTCATGGTTGGGAAGCTCTGCGACAGACAATTGCCTATGCTAAGTCAAAAGGAATGCTGGTGATCGCTGACGGCAAGAGAAATGATATTGGCTCAACTGCTTCAGCATATGCGAACGCGATTCTGGGTGAAACTGAGCTGCAGAGCGGATTCAGGCAGTCAATGCTGGGAGCTGACTGCATTACAGTAAACGCCTGGCTTGGAATTGACGGAATAGAGCCTTTTCTCAAGCTATGCCGTGAGGATGGCAAGGGTATATTTGTTCTTGTCAGAACATCTAATCCTTCTGCTGTTGACATACAGGATTTGAAGCTGGAGGATGGTCGTACTATTTATGAGGCTATGGCTGATAAGGTGCATGAGTGGGGCCGCAGTCTTGTAGGCAGCTGCGGCTACAGCTCCGTGGGCGCTGTAGTTGGCGCGACCTGGCCTCAGCAGGCGGCAGAGCTGCGGTCCCGCATGCCTCATACAATGATTCTTGTTCCAGGTTATGGCGCACAAGGAGCAGGCGCTTCAGACGCTATAGCCGGTTTCGGACCGGATGGACGTGGCGGTATCGTTAATGCTTCACGCAGTCTGATGACTGCGTGGAAAAAGCACAATATGGATCATGAGGCATTCGATCTGGCCTGCAGAAAAGAAGCACTCGAGATGCGTGATAAACTCAGAAGAGCCCTTGAATCCAGAAACTGATGGCTGTATAATAACCAAGATAGTGTATATATAGTCACATATATGCATATTTATGCATAATACCTTTTCGGAGGAGATTTTTGATGCCAGCTAGAACAGATGTAAAAAGAGTTATGGTTATTGGCTCAGGTCCGATAATAATCGGGCAGGCAGCTGAGTTTGATTATGCAGGAACACAGGCCTGTCAAGCCTTAAAATCTGAAGGCTATGAAGTAATTTTGGTCAATAGCAATCCTGCGACGATCATGACAGATAGTAATATGGCCGACAAGGTATACATAGAGCCGCTGCAGATCGATGTTATCGAGAAGATTATGCTGGAAGAAAAGGTCGACGCGCTTCTGGCTACGCTAGGTGGACAGACAGGTCTAAATTTCGCGATGGAGCTATCTGAAAACGGATTTCTTGAGAAGCATGGCATCAGATTGCTTGGCACAGCTGCCAGAGGCATTTTCCGTGGGGAAGACCGGGAAGCCTTCCGCGAAGCGATGATAAAAATTAATGAGCCGTGTATACCATCCGGTACGGCTGAGAGTGTTGAACAGTGTGTAGAGCTGGCACAGGAAATAGGATATCCCGTTATAGTCAGGCCGGCTTTTACCCTTGGTGGAACCGGCGGCGGAATAGCTGCTGATGAGCAGGCTCTGCGTGAGTTTGCTGTATCTGGTCTGGCGGCCAGCCGAGTACATCAGGTTCTGATCGAAAAGAGCATCGCAGGCTGGAAGGAAATCGAGTTCGAGGCGGTACGTGACGCTGTGGGCAACGCAATCACAATTTGCAGTATGGAGAATCTTGACCCTGTCGGCGTACATACGGGCGACTCAATTGTTGTGGCGCCAGCACAGACGCTGCATGATCTTGAATATCAGAAGCTGCGCAGCTCAGCACTTAAAATCGTTGGTGAGCTGGAAATTGTAGGCGGCTGCAATGTTCAATTCGCGCAGCATCCAACTACTGCTGAATATGCAGTCATTGAGGTCAATCCCAGACTAAGCCGCAGCTCAGCCCTTGCTTCCAAGGCAACTGGCTATCCTATAGCCAAGGTAGCATCAAAAATAGCTGTAGGCTATACGCTTGATGAGATCCCAAATGCTGTTACGGGAAGCACATCAGCCTGTTTCGAGCCTGCTATTGACTACATTGTGCTTAAAATACCTAAATGGCCATTTGATAAATTTGTCAAAGCCAAGCGTACTCTTGGCACACAGATGAAAGCAACAGGCGAGATCATGGCGATCGGCAGCACTGTAGAGGCGGCTATGCTGAAAGCAATCAGATCGCTTGAGCTTGGTCTTCAGGGCTTATATCAGCCACTGCTGGCTGATATAAATGATGATCAGCTCTGGCTGAGAATTTGTACTGCGGATGATATGCGTTTGTTCAGTCTGGCAGAAGGCCTGCGCAGAGGATTCTTGATCGATGAGATCTATGATAGAACAATGATCGACAAGTTCTTTCTCTACAAGATCAATAATATTGTTGTTATGGAACAGAGTCTGTTGAATATCAATAAAATGCCAGAGACTGAATTGCTGTCCAAGGCTGTGAAGATGGGCTTGAACGATCGATGGATCGCTAAACTCAGCAATCAGTCTGATGATGATATCAGGCATGCCAGAAAAAAACTTGGCCTGATTCATACCTACAAAATGGTTGATACCTGTGCAGGCGAATATCAGGCAGTTACTCCATATTTTTATTCTACGATGGATGCTGAAAATGAAGCAGTCCGGACTCATCGCAAAAAAGTTCTGGTTATTGGCTCAGGTCCGATTAGAATAGGGCAGGGTATTGAGTTTGACTATTGCAGCGTCCATTCTGTGTGGGCCTTACGAGAGCTTGGCTATGAGGCTATTATCGCCAACAACAATCCCGAAACAGTTTCAACAGATTTTGATACATCAGACAGACTGTATTTTGAGCCTCTGACTGTCGACGATGTCAGAGCTATCATTGAAAATGAAAAGCCAGACGGCTGTATTTGCCAATTCGGCGGGCAGACTGCGATCAAGCTGATTCAGGCGATATCCGACATGGGCGTGCCGATACTCGGTACATCAGCTGATATGGTTGACGCAGCCGAGGACCGCAGACGCTTTGATGAGATATTGGAGAAATGCGAAATTGACAGACCTGCCGGTACAACAGTCAGAACCGCTGAAGAAGCCCTGACTGCAGCATCCAATCTAGGCTATCCTGTTCTTGTCAGACCTTCATATGTTCTTGGCGGGCAGGGCATGGCAATTGTTCATAATGACCAGGACATGATCGAATATATGCGTATCATCAATCTCGTTGAGCAGGAGCATCCTATTCTGGTTGATAAATACCTGATGGGTGTCGAGCTCGAAGTAGACGCGGTATCAGATGGTGAGAATATTCTGATACCAGGCATCATGGAGCATCTTGAACGAGCAGGTGTTCACTCAGGCGATTCAATTTCAATCTTCCCGGCATATATTTCAGATCGACTACGCGATATAATTGTAGATTATACAAGCAGAATAGCCAGAGAAATGAAAATAATCGGATTGATCAATATTCAGTTCATTCTCTTCAATGACAAGATCTACATCATTGAAGTTAATCCGCGTTCATCGAGAACAGTTCCTTATATCAGTAAGGTCACCGGTATACCGATAGTTGATCTAGCGACAAAAATAATGTTAGGCTCCAAGCTAACAGACCACAGCTTCGGTACCGGTCTATACGCTCGTTATCCCGCTGTCTACGCAGTCAAGGCGCCTGTTTTCTCCTTCGAGAAACTACATGACGTAGATACCAGCCTCGGACCTGAAATGAAGAGTACAGGAGAGGTATTGGGACTAAGCACGGAGTATAGTGAGGCCATGTATAAAGCAATTTTGGCTTCTGGTTTCAGGTTTCCAAAGCCAGGAGCAGGTGTGCTCATGACAGTCAGCGACAATGACAAATCTGATCTGATCCCACTAGCTGATAAGCTGCTGGCACTCGGCTATGAGCTGTATGGAACTGGCGGAACAGCGAATTACCTTAATAAGCATGGTATACCCTGCAGCTCTGTTAGAAAAATGGAAGAGAGCTCACCTAATGTTATTGATATGATCGATCAAGGTAAGGTAAAATTACTAATAAATACTGAGAGTCCGCATGGTCAGTTGGGCGGTCACAATGGTTTCAGGCTGCGCCGCAGGGCTATTGAGCACGGTGTTGCGACAATAACATCGTTAGACACCTTGGTTGCGGTGACGGAATGTCTGGAACGGAAAATGCGTCCTGAGGATCTGAAAACCTGGGAAATTGGCCGTTTCGCGGAAATAGTTGCTGAAACAAGAAATAACATCCTTCCTCTTAATGAGCTTCCGTTAAACAATACCATGCTAAAAAAATAGTAAAAACAATGGCAAAAGGAGAGCAAATTGAGACAGAGTATTGAGTTTTACTGCCAGGTTATAGGAAGACAACAACCAAACAGATCATATGTCATTCTTACATTAAAATCACCTGAGATAGCGTCTTCAGCTATGCCGGGACAGTTTGTAGATGTTGCTTCAGATCAGTTCTTACGCAGACCGTTCGGCATAATGACTGTTGATCGCGATCAAGGGACATTCTCCATTGGGATAAGAATTCAAGGGCAGGGCACGAGGTTTTTGGCGGGACTTCAGCCAGGCGACATCGTATCAGTATTAGGCCCGCTTGGTCATGGCTTTTGCCTGGATGATTATGATAGGGTGATAACCGTAGGTGGCGGAACCGGTGTTTTCCCGTTGTTTTTCGTTCAACAATATTGTAATGAGAATAATATCGAAGGTGTCGCTGTCTGTGGATACAGATCAGCTGAGGAGAGCATACTTACAGAAGAATTCACACAGACTGCCTGTGCGGTCAGCTTCGCCTCCGATGCTGGCGATATGAATGTAGCTGGTCATGCCGGTATTGCGCTTAAAGCAGTTATAGATGATCTTAAGTCTACCGGTAGTGACATTAGCAGGACTCTGATATGTGCTTGCGGTCCGAAGCTGATGATGAAGACTGCGGCTGAGCTTGCTAAGCAGGCGAGAATCGCTTGTCAGGTCTCACTTGAGGAGCGAATGGCTTGTGGAGTCGGAATCTGTCTTGTTTGTGTCTGTAAAACAAAAAAAGCTGACAATAGTATTGAGCATAGCCGCTGCTGTGTCGACGGTCCTGTTTTTGACGCGGAGGTGGTCGAATGGTAGACATGAAGGTAAGAGTTGGACAAGTAGAGTTAAACAACCCGGTTATTGCAGCGTCGGGCACCTTCGGCTTCGGACGGGAGATGGAGCGCTTTTTGGATCTGTCACAGATCGGCGGAATCTCTTCAAAAGGTCTGACTCTGAAGCCCAGAGCAGGCAACGACGCTCCACGTGTCGCAGAGTGTCCCTCAGGAATGCTTAATAGTGTTGGATTGCAAAACCCAGGCATTGAATATTTCATCGAAAATGAGCTGCCTCATATGCTGACATACGGCTGCGCTGTGATTGCCAATATTGCCGGCCATGAGCTTGAAGAGTATAGTGAGATGGCTAAGCTGCTCGACTATACTGATATAGATGCGGTAGAGCTTAACCTATCATGTCCAAATGTATCTGGCGGATGTATGGCGTTTGGCAGCAACGCGTATATGATAAGAGCTGTTGTTGAAGCTGTAAGAAGCGTTACTAACAAGCCTCTTTGGGTCAAGTTGACACCAAATGTAACAAGTATCGCTGAGATGGCATTGGCCGCACAAGAGGCAGGCGCTGATGCCGTTAGCCTCATTAATACTTTGCTTGGTCTGGTGATAGATATAGATAGCAGAAGACCATTAATGAGGAATAATACTGGTGGATTATCTGGACCGGCTGTAAGACCGATTGCCGTGAGAATGGTAAACGAAGTTTATAACACTGTTAGAATACCGGTAATTGGCATGGGCGGCATCATGAATGGCAGAGACGCGGCGGAAATGATGATCGCAGGCGCTTGTGCAGTACAAGTCGGAACAGCAAGTCTGGTTAAGCCGACAGCATGTATAGACATCGTAAGCGAGTTGGAGGCATGGGCACAATCGAGCGGATTATCCAGAATTATTGATATAACCGGTACATTGGAAAAATGGTAATGACAAATATCGATATATAAATGATGATTTAGTATCATCATAGCAAGAAAGACAAAGCATGATTCTGGTCACAATTCATGCGTGGGGGACGGATTATGACGAATAATATTAACGCTTCATTAATCGTTAAATGGCTGTTTGAAACGAGTGCGGTCAAGGTTGCCGACCCTGATCAACCGTTTTGGTATACCTCTGGAACACTTGGTCCGTATTATATTAATACTCATTTTCTCTACGGCAGTCAGCCAGCTGCCGAAGAATTGCTTGGAATAATTGAACAACAGGTTAAGACTGCGGAATCACTCCCGTCGAAGCTGGCTGATAAAACAATTATTCAATACGATAGTAATCCAATCTTCCATGGTCTTATCGATCTGATGATCGAACGTTTACGCGAAGAAGATTTCGATTTGATCTCAGGTGGAGAGAGAAGAGATTTTTTCTTCTCGATTCCAATAGCTAAGCTTATGAATAAGCCGCATTTAACAATTCTTAAGGATGGAAGAACACTCTTCAGTGAGCCCGGCCTCACAAATACAAAGTGGACTGCTTCTAATCAGCTTGCAGGTTGTCAGGTCATGCATATCGCGGATCTTGTTACAGAAGCATCGAGCTATATCAGAGCATGGCTGCCTTCAGTTCAGGCCCTTGCAGGCACGATGTCAAAAACCATGGCAGTTGTCGATCGTTGTCAAGGCGGAGAAGAAATTCTGAAGCAGGCAGGCACAGAGCTGATTGCAATGACTGCAATAGATGAGAGTTTGTTCAATTTGGCTGTGCAGGCAGGATTAATGACTGTTGAACAAAAAATTATGATAGACGCTTTTACAGCCGATCCTCATAAATATATGAAGGACTTTATAAATAATCATCCTGACTTTTTAAGCCAACAGCTGGCATTGGGCGGGAAAAACGCGGAGAGAGCCACATTGTGTATGGCTAAGGGCTATGGCAATTAACTTTACAACAAAGAATCAGAAATATACTGTAGTTCGTTCGCGCAGACGCAGCATCGCTATTGTTGTCAGGAATGATGGCAGTGTGGAAGTACGTTGTCCTGGTCATGTAACAAAAAAGCAAATAGAGGACATTATCTGCAGCCGTACAGAGTGGATCAGGCAACAGCAGCGAAAAATCACATCTCTGATTGAACTGCCGGATATTGATATTATGACGAATGATTTTGTTAATATGTATAAGCTGCGATTGCTTCAGCGAATTGATAATTTTATGAGCAATTATTCAGGTCCAAGACCTGAAGGATTTACGATTCGTAGACAGAAAACACGTTGGGGCAGCTGCAGCAGCCGAAGAAATATTAATTTGAATCTTAAGTCAGTTTTCCTACCGGATGATCTATTTGAATACCTGATGGAGCACGAACTGGCACATCTCGTGCATATGAATCATAGTGTTGATTTCTGGACATACCTCGAGAGCCGATTGCCAGATGCCCGTATCAGGCAAAGAAAACTCAGAAATTATAAGCTTGTCAGTGGTAATAGCATATGAATTCCTCCAAGAAATTAAAAAATGCTCAAATATCAGGTCAAGATACCGAAGAACCAAAAGCAAGGCAAAAAACCGGTGCTGGTTCTTTTCGCAAGAGACCTAGACCAGGAGAAATATCTGAGCTGGATCTAGAAATCGTATACCAGGACAAATATTTCTGTATTGTGAATAAGCCTGCAGGTGTTCCATCTCAGACTCAGGGAAGCGATAAGGATATTATTACACTTACAGCTGAAGCAATAAAGAAACCGAAAACAAGTCTGCATTTAGTTAATCGTCTTGATCAACCAGTATCAGGACTAATGATAATAGCCTTCTCGAGAGATATTCATGCTGCTTTTGAAGCATTAAGACGCAGCAACTCTCTTAATAAGACATATTTAGCGATCTTATCACAAGCTCCTGACACCAGATCAGGATTTTTACGAGATCTCTTACTGCGCGATTCCAAAGCAAATAGATCGAATGTGGTTTCAGTAGGCACCAAGGGATGCAAAGAGGCCAGGCTAAAATGGGTGATGCTGGCACAGGCTGAGAGTGTTGACGGGCAGAAGCTGGCAATTATGGCAATCAGACTTGAGACCGGTCGACACCATCAAATCAGAGCTCAATTGGCCAATGCCGGTTGGCCGATATTGGGTGACAAAAAGTATGGAAATAGCCAATATGAAAATAGTCAAAATATCGCTCTAATATCGTTTATGCTCGATTTCCATCATCCTGTTAGCGGCACCGAAATGTCTCTCAAATTGAAGCTGCCTGATTACTATCCTTATTGTCAGTTCAGCGATATTTCAGAGCAATTTGATTCTGACCTCTTTGATAAATAAGCAGGACCATTTGTAAAGATATTTTTATCCTATATGTAGCAGTTTACACGCGCAAATATGATAAAATGACTTAAGTCATAATTATTACAGCTGTTTAATATACATACAGCTATTGGATATTTGGCTAATAATTTCACTAAGAGGATTGAATGATACCTGTTCTGATCGTTACTATAATTACAACAATACTTTTAGCAATCAGTGATATTCTGTCGCCATTGCCTGCGGCTGGGCTTGTTATTGCTTGCTTGATCTCAATCGTTGTAATAGTCTGGCGCTGGCTGCAGCGTAAACGGCTTCTTAACGTTCGGACCAGACAATGCCAGGCAGACTGGGGCAGTAATGTCCAGCATCTTGGCGGTTTACCCTTGCCGCTTGAAACACAAGGACTGCTGCTGTTAACTGATAAGGAATTATTGTTTGAGAGTGATCATCTGACCCAGAGCATTAGCCTTGATAGTCTTGTATCAGTTTTGCCATTATCAGGAGAACAGTTAAGAGGTCTGCCTGACGCCAGCATATGTGCGATTATGGGTTCAAAAAGATGTCAATCACTGGTAACTGCCAGAGAGCATGTCAGAAGAAGCGCTGGCAGCCTTAAAAAATCAACGATTTTACTGCTTCATTATCATGAAGGATGGCAAGCGGCTCAAACAATGAGCATGGTTATTCTGGCGCTAGAACAAAATCCAGCACAGACA
>CAZSLR010000078.1:0-8955 GCA_964607635.1 uncultured Oscillospiraceae bacterium | reverse complement strand
ACCGGACGACCACCGAATAGCCTTATATTCTGTTTGCATTTCTCTTCAGCAGAATTCATCAACGCTTGCAGTAGCGGATCTGAACACTGAAATGAGACTCTTGTTCGTTCCATATCTTCTCCTTGCCTGAAATCATATTAGTCCTGCGAGGACCTATATTACTTCGAAGCTTTCAAAATCCGCATATGTTCGCAGTCCGGTCATGTCGTGAACATACATACCAAACTGCGCACCTGTAAATCCGCGACAATGCTCGTCAGTCAATAATGCAAGTGGTTGAGACTCTCCAATATCCTGCCAGTCTGACCCCTGAGACTTCGAGCTGAATTGAACTGTACCGCATTCAGAGGCACACGCTCTTAATTCCAGTTTGCCCTCCCGAACCGGAACCGGCTCAACCAGATCTGTTATAACACCACCGTCACTCTTGACAAGAACCAGCACAGCCTCGCCATCGTTGTTAACTGTCTTTGCTAATAGATAAAAATTCAAAGCATCATAGACATATGCCAATCCAGCCATTTGCTCAGGATATGCGGGCTCAAATTCCATTATCGTACGGGCAGTCGCGTTAAGCTCTTGCTGCCTAAGAGCAATAAGGGAAACATTGTGCAGCGAATTTAGGGACTCATATCCAACAAGCCGCAGCCAACCGGGACGAGCCTGTAAGCTGGCGAAGCCTGACGCGGGAGTTCTGGGCGAAGCATATTTAAGATTGAGCTGCTGACTTATGAAATCATCTCTGAATTCATGGTCATTCGCTGAAGCAGATTTAATATCAGAAGGCAGCGGTACAGACTTTTTCGCCTTATTGCCGCCACCGACAAGCCTAAGCCAGCCATCCTGCCATTCCATTTTCTGAAGTGCTGTCTCACGGCCAAGCAAGCAGCCTCCAACAGTCTCGTTCGGTCTGGCACAGAGATGAGCCATATACCATTCTCCGTTTGGCGTATCCACAATGTCCGCATGACCGCATTTTTGCAGCGCAGAATGATCAGAGCTGTCAGAAGTCAAAACAGGGTTTTGCGGATCGACCTCGAATGGCCCCCATACACTTTTAGCTCTTGCCATTGTCACACAGTGGTCATATCCGGTTCCGCCCTCAGCGACGATCAGATAATACCAATCACCGATATGGTAAATATGCGGGCCCTCTGTATAACCAAACCTTGTACCTTCAAATACTTGTTTCCGCTCACCGATCAACTGTCCGGCTTCAGGATCATATTCCTGGACCAGAATGCCCTTGAAGCCATTGATCATATTAACCAGATACTTTTTGCCATCATTATCATGAAACAATGAAGGATCGAAGCCTATACTGTTGAGGTAAACAGGCTCTGACCAGTCGCCGCGTATGTCCTGAGTACGTATGACATAGTTATGCGTGTTGTAGAATCTGCCTTTCTTAGTTTTTACATCCGTATAAACAAGGTAGTACCATGACCCGTCATAGGTCAGGCAGGGAGCCCAGATACCACCACTGGTTGGATCACCACGTAGATCAGCCTGCGATACCCTCTGGATTGGACTAGGCAGCTGCTCCCAATTAGCCAGATCTGTTGAATGAAACAGTCTGACACCGGGCCACCATTCGAAGGTAGATGTCGCGATATAATAGTCGTTGCCAACTCGTATAATGCTGGGATCCGGGCAAAAGCCACGCAGAATAGGGTTTTGAATCATAGCCATCAGATCAGCCTTTCAATCCGCTTGTTCCAATTCCCTCAACCAGGTAGCGATTGAAGAAGAGGAATATCAGGAACACAGGAATAAGCGACAGAGTCGACATCGCGAACATGGCACCGAAATCTGTAGTTGAGGCAGCATCAGCAAATTGCTTGATCGCAATCGAAACTGTATAGGTCTGAGGCTTGCTGAGATAGAGCAATGGCCCCAGGAAGTCATCCCACTTCCAGTAAAACTGGATAATGACCGTTGTAACAATTGATGACTTGAGCAAAGGCAGGATTACTCTCGAGAAGATCGTATACTTGCTGCAGCCATCGATCGTTGCCGCCTCATCCAGTTCACGTGGAATGCCTTTCATAAATTGCATCATCTGGTAGATGAAAAAAGCCTGACCACAGAAGTATGGCAAAATGAGAGGTACATATCCAGGAACAAGTCCAAGCTTGTGGTAGATCAGATACTGAGGAATCATAATAACCTGACCTGGAAGCATCATCGTAGCCAGCATACAGGAAAACCAGAACTTACTGCCGCGAAACTTGATTCTCGACAGTGAGTAGGCAACAAGAGCTGAGCTTACAACAGTTCCAAAGGTGGCGGTTACTGTTATGAAAATTGAGTTTGCAAAAAATGTTTTGAAGGTAATTTTGCCGAAACCACTCCAGCCTGTAGAATAATTCTCAATTCTGAAGGTTTCTGGAATAAGACTAAGACTACCGCGCAGAATCTCACCATTATCCTTGAATGATCCGCTGATCATCCAGAGCACAGGGTAGATCATCATGAATCCTAGCAGCAGGACGAAGCCATGATAGACAGTTTTACTTAATATTTTTTTACTTTTCATTTGCGCTTCTCCTCCTTAATCGCCAGATTCACTGAATACCCAGAGCTTGGAGCTCTTGAATATGACCATAGTTACCAGGCTCATAAGAATCAGCATGATCCAGGACATAGCACTGGCATAACCCATGTTGTTATAACGGAAGGCCTGATTGTAAACATAGAGACCATACAGCATTGTGCCATTGTTAGGACCGCCGCCTGTAATGATGAGTGCCTGTGTAAATGACATAAACGCGGCGATCGTCTGCATGACCAGATTATATTGAATAATTGGTGAGAGACAAGGCAGAGTAATGCGCAGGAAGCTCTGATAGCCCTTGGCACCATCGATCTTAGCCGCCTCATAATATGTAGACGGGATCTCCTTGAGGCCAGCGGCGAAAATAATCATGGAGGAGCCAAACTGCCAGACTGATAACAGAATGAGCGGGTAAATAGCCAGATTCTGATCACCAAACCAATTGATAGTCGATAGGTCCAGATTCGTCAGAACTGTATTAAACAAACCGCGTCGGGCGAATAATTGTTTCCAGACCAGAGCAACCGCGACACTTCCACCTACCAGTGAAGGTATGTAGTAAAGTGAACGATACAATGTAACAAGCTTGTTTTTTCTTGTAAGCAAAAAAGCTATCATAAGCGAGAAGGAAAGCTTCAGCGGAACTGAAACAAGAACATACTGAAGTGTTTTCAGCAACGATTTGAAGAAGATCTCATCCTTGAAAATATTGATGAAATTCACAAACCCTATCCACTCCGCGGTTTTAGTACCGAGCGAATAATCCGTGAATGAATAGTATAGTGAGAACACTATAGGTATTAGAGAAAAAGCGACAAATCCAAATATGAATGGCAACGCGAAAACATGCCCAACCGTATTGTCGTTGTAGATCAGAGATCTGATTTTCCCGGTTTTAATTGCTGTTCCTTTCACGATAACTCTCCCTTTTTAGTATGGGCACACCCCCTCAGCGGAGATGTGCCCACCCATAAAATTATTAGCGTTGTGTGCACAGATTACATTTTATTAGAAAATCGAGGAGGCATCATCATAGGTTTTCTGTGCGGCTTCTTCAGCGGTGATCTCGCCAAAAGCGACCTGCTGAATATAATTGAGGTAATTGTCCTGAACCATATCCTGTCCATCTGGTGATAGAACATTGATCTTCTCAGGCATTTCGAAACCGCTGACCATGTTAACGAAATCATACATGATCTGCTGGCCAGGAGTAGCTTTAGCTGACAGAGTATCACGGACAGTATTGTTTACTGGTATACCGCGCTCGCCCTTAAGAACATTGTTGCAGTCAGGATCATTCTGGAACCAGCTGATAAATGCAGCAGCGGCTTCCTTGTTGGCACTATCCTGCGATACGCACAGCATCTGTGATGATTGAATAGCTGCGCCGGAAGGACCATCTGGCTTAATTCTCGGCAGTGGAGCCATCTTGAGCTCGCGGCCTTCTGCCAGACAGATGTCATAGATGGTTGGGAACTGGTTGGCAGCAACCCATGTCATGGCTGCTTCACCTGTTACCAGGAAGTCATTTTCAATATTAGTGATTTCAGCTGAAGCACCTGCGTCAGGATAAGCGCCTGCGTTGATCATATCAGCTCTCATCTGAATATAAGGTGTCAGCATCGCTGGATCATCGAAGCCCATGCCGGTGTGGTCAAGATTGAAGAAGGAATACTCACCTATTTTACCCTGTTGGCCGATATAGGTAGAGCAGCCTGCGATAAAATCTGATGTTGTGAAGGAAGAGCTGCCGAAGATGTTAAGCTTCTCGGTGATCGTCATAGCAGCGTTTTTATAGTCGTCCCAGGTCCAGGTTTCTGTCGGCTCAGGAACGCCAGCTTCTTCAAACATGGCAGGATCATAGGCGATACCGTATGTGTTGAGGCCGTTTGAGAGTCCAAGCTGATTGCCTTCGGTATCCTGAGTTATTTTCAGATATGAGTCGGATATGCCTGATACATCGACGATTCCAGAATCAATGAAATCGTTGATATAGAAGATTTTATCCTGATACATCGGGAAGTTGCCGCCAAGCTGGAATATGTCCCAAACCTGATCGGAAGCAACCAGAGTTTTCAGCTTCGTGAAGTAATCGTCAAATGAATAGAACTCATACTCGATCTTAACGTTCGGATTGAGATCCTGATACATCTCAATAACTTCTACTGTAATATCGTGGCGGGTCTGTGAGCCCCACCATGCCATACGAAGATTGATGTCCTCTGCTGGTGCTGTTGTTGCATCTGATTCACTCTCTGTTGTCGTATCAGCTTTTGTAGTTGTTTCTGCAGGTGCGGTCGTCTCGCTGGAGGAGTCATTGTTGCCGCAGGCAGCCAGACTTAATATCATGACCACTGCCAGAAGAAATGCAAGTATCTGCTTTTTCATAGAAACTCTCCTTCTTATTTGCGCATAATCAAGCGCGGTTTTACTTAACATAATTTTTGACAATAAGTTTATTTTGATCGGCCGGGCCCAGCCTGTAGCAACTTGCAGCATAACCGGCGGGATTTACTGTTTGTTGCTTGATTGTGTACCATTGTAACGAGTTTAACAATCCTTAAATACTAGATTTATATGTGTTTTGTAAAAATAGTACATATTATTTGCCTTTTGGCAGATATTATTTAATAATAATAGCAACGTGTGATAGCAAACCTTATGATATTATTTGCAAAGTGCATAGAGCAGAGGTAAGTTACATTGCTTACTCTAACCGGAGGATCATCGTATGCTGCCAGGAATTGAAGATCAGCATTACTATCTGGAAACTCAGATAAGGGTTCCGTCTTTTGCCATGTCTTATGAGCACAGTCACAACTACTACGAGATTTTTTATCTGCGCTCCGGCGCCTGCACCTATATGATCAATAACTCATATTTCAATCTGGAGGCCGGTGATGTCATGCTGATAATTCCCGGTGACAGACACGCCACACGCTATGAGGGCAGAGAGAACAGCGAGCGCATCATTCTCTCATGCAGACAGGAATCTCTCCCCGAGATGTTTTATGAGCGTCTACCAGAGGTCAAGAACATGCTGGCAAAATCCGTTAAGATCATGCTTAACCAGGCCGCCTGCTCTCATCTCGAAAATATCCTGGAACGCATGTTTGTGGAGCGTGATGACCCTGCCAGGCTGTCCCCGGCGATTTCATATACATATTTGCTTGAGTTCCTTCTTCTGCTCTGCAACCGCGGCGTTTTCAGCTACGACGCCTATGTCTCGGCAAAAGAACTGGATCTGGATATAGACCAGGCACTGAAATATATCACCCAGAACTATTCACTGCCGCTGACTCTCGAGGGCGTAGCAGAGCAGGTCAATCTAAGTCCTACCTATTTCTCACGCAAAATAAGACAGGTCACGGGCTCAACCTTCAAGGAGCACTTGAATAATATCCGGCTCAAAAGGGCAATCCAGATGCTTCTGACAAATGATAGTTCAATTACTGAAATAGCTTTGGTCTGCGGATTCAACAGCAGCAACTATTTCAAGGATTTCTTCCACAAGAGAATGGGGATATCACCACGTCAATACCGCAAGCAGGCAGCTCATTCAAATGATAATACAGCCGATCAAGCCCTGGCATCATCGCAAGATCAGACCAAAAATGGCTGATGACAAAAGATTCAGGTTAAGCTTAGATCATATTTCGCGAGAATTCTGTTATACAAAAACGAATTGAGATACGCGGGAAGAGCCGGCGCAACCAGCAACAGAGGCCAAAACAGGAATGCCCCCACCAGGAAGAAGCCTGCATAAACCACAACACCAGCCAAGACTGCCGGAAAATTTCTGATGACCATCCCACAGGACAATTTTGAATATTGCCGAAACTGTGTTATCGCAACGAGCCAAGACAACAAATACAAAAGATAAACAGCAGGCATAGATCACGCCTATAATGGCAAAAGTCACGAACATCGCTGTGGCGATCAGCGTGCCCTGTTGTGATGCCCACAATAGATCAAAACCAATCAACGACCCCGCCAGCAGAAATCCAAGCCAGATCAAACTGCCCTGCTTCAGATTCTGCCGGAAGCTGGTAAAAAAGGCCGGCAGCAAGCGGCCTTCCTTGTTCTCTGCCATTTTGAGGGTTACATAGTACAACGCAGTTGAGGCAGCACCCATTGTTACTATCGGCAGACTGCAGATTAGCCAAATGAGTGAGAGCAGAAAAAAATCAGCCAAATTTCCGATAAATTTCCAAACCGGATTATCATAGCTAAAAAAGCTTGCCATCAAATCTCCTCCTGTACAGGCTCAATCATTATTCAAGTGTTCACGCATGATATTAAGCCAATTTGTTGTTATTTCGTTAATACCCTCAACCGATGGATGAATCATATCCTGTGAAATATGATCCTCACGGCTTAGCAGCTCGAGGCCATCTGTAAAAATCGATCTGCCCTCGGCGTGCTTCTTAACGATCTCACGATAACGCCGGGCTTTGTCCTGGTTTTGAAAACAGAAGCCAAACAAACTTGTCACGAAGATCGGTCTGCTGTCACCGGCAATAATATCAATGAACTCCTTGACCCTTGCTTCGAACTCATTTTCGGTGAAGTTATCGCCGATCATGTTGATGCCAAGCTCAAACGACGCGAAATCCCAATCACTACGGCCTACAATGTATCTTGCCATCTCAGGCTCAAGATGAGCGGAACCGGCGAAGCCCAAATTGAGATAATCACAGCCAAGTGCCCGGGCAACCCCAAAAGGATAGCTGCATGGTGCTGCCAGGGACAGACTGCCATGAGTTATCGATGAACCATATGCCAAATAAGTTCTGCCGGGCAGCTGCTCAGGGCGCGGCGGCCTGACATCGCCCTCAACTCCCACAAAATAACAGTTTCCATAAGGCAGAACTATACGCACGATCTCCGGCTGAAACGGCAGAGAATACTTTTTAGTGAGTATTCTGAGCTCATTGATATTATGCGGATAGGGTATCTCGATCCTTGTGTCCTTGTCCCCGATCACCTTGGAAGAATATTGCCAGCCACCTTGAAATGAGCCATAGTAAATATAAGCGACTTGTGCTTCAGCCATCGAATCAGCACGCAAAATAACGGCAGCGGATTCTCCCACTATCTCAAACCGAAGCTCAACTCCAGTACTGTAGCGACTCGAGCTCTCTGCGGCGACCTGATTCAATGACTGCCTCAGCTGCGCCGGAACACGCCACATGATCAAGCCTCTCTCCGTCCGCTCAAGCTCCTCAACATTATGAAACTGTATATTCTCAAAAATCATAGCTGTAGTATGGTAAAAGCCGTCCTGTTTGTCAACGCACTTATTGTATAATTGAGCTAAGTAATTTCGAGGAGGTATTGATATGGATCAGTCAAATACTGTCAGCTGGCAGATCATAACAAGCCGCGAAGGCGAGACTCCAGCTATATTTGCCGAGTATCTGCTAAATGACCTGGGTGTATTCGTAAAACGTATGCGGCGGGTCGCTAAAAAAGGACTTCTCAATTCACTAACAGGCTTCCGTGTAAGCTATGTACCTGTTCCAGGTACTGATTATCGTGAAGGTCCTCTAGACCGAAACGCTATTCTCTGGCGCAAACTGACCTCAGCAGTACAAACCGGTCAGTATGAATTTCAAATCACCGGCAACAGCGATGACAAGATCACACTGGTTATTCCTCCCGAGCTGGTCTACGCAGTTCAGCAATATATAGAAACCAGGCGCAGCGCCAATCCGCCTGTTGCAGAACCTGACATGGAGGCTGCAGTCTGGCTCTGCTGGCGCGATGATGATGAATGGGAAGATCCGCAGATGCCACTGGCAGCTATGGTCGAGGCAGAAAAAAACATCGAGAGATTTATAGACCCCGATGTGCTTGAAGAGACCAGACTGAATATTTAGCGTCAAATAGCTAAGCAGAATAATATCGTAATAACAGCAGCGTAAATCAGATGGTTCTGAGGCTTAATCAGTTCTCGGGAAGATTCACGCTGTTTTTACCTGCTCTCTTGGCTGCGTACATGGAATTGTCAGCGCTGGTAAGCAGCTCGCGCACTGTATTACCATCGAGAGGATATCTTGCTGCGCCTATGCTGGCACCTGATGAAACGATATTTCCATCAAGCACAGCCTTGCGTGATACAACCTCACGGAAGCGCTCGCAATAATCAGCCAGAACCCCCATGTCGTCATACTTACTCGAAATTATACAGAACTCGTCACCGCTTAGCCGGCCACAGAGATCTCCATCATGAGTAACGGTGTTCAGCCTTGAGCCGATTATTCGCAAATACTCATCGCCCTCCTGATGGCCAAGCGTATCATTGATCCTCTTAAAATCATCAAGATCAAGAAAGATGATCGAAAAACCTTGTATCTCTCCTTTTTGACTCATTGCGATCTTCTTCTCGATCGCTT
>CAZSLR010000077.1:7481-8976 GCA_964607635.1 uncultured Oscillospiraceae bacterium | reverse complement strand
TCCATTGCAGCGGTTCTGAAACCATCAGATGAACATCAAGCGGCAGCTTGGTATATGGCTTGATTGCTGATACTATCATCGGTCCAAAGGTCAGGTTGGGCACATAGTGACCATCCATTACATCGACATGGATGACATCGGCGTAATCGCCGACCAATCTGACCTGTTCACCAAGACGGGCAAAATCCGCCGAGAGAATTGATGGACATAACATCAGTTTTCCTTCTGTTTCACTATATTTTTTAAGCATATTTTCCTCCTTGTCCGGCCTGTTCCGAAGCGATATCAGGATCTGCCGCCTCTTTTACCCTTACGTGGCCGCCTGCCGGTTTGCTCTGAAATGTTATCTCTTAATGTCTCATATGGTTTAATTTTGTCAAGCTGCTCGCGAAACACTCTGTAACGTTCCAGCCTGTCCGGATGAATTACATCTTTAGTGACCGCACAACCTAGATCGCCCAGATGCCTGCAGCCTGTAAATCTGCACTCTCCGGAGACTGCTGAGATTTCTGGATAGCCCCGCTCTATGTTTTCCGATGTAATACCGAGCTCTGGCAGCTCCAGTGTACTGAAGCCAGGTGTATCAGCCAAGTAGCCACCGGCAAAAGGAAATAGCTCTACATGTCGTGTTGTATGGCGGCCGCGGCCGATTTTCTTACTTATACCGCCTGTTTCCATCATCTCATCACCGAAGAGCTGATTGAGCAAGGTTGATTTGCCGACACCTGACTGTCCGGCAAAAGACACCAGCCTGCCGGGAATAAGTGCTCTGATCTCATTATGCGACTGCTGGTCACCAAGTGAAGTATAAAGAATCGAGATTCCGGCAGGCTCATAAATTGGAGCGAATTTATCCTCACCGGATGAAACAAGATCATTTTTTGTGATAATGAGGATCGGTTCAATATCATTTACAAGGCAAACTGTGATCAGCTTATCGATCAGAAAATAATCAGCTGCCGGCTCTGCTGCTGTAGCCGTAATCAGAAGTCTATCAAGATTTGCCAGAGCAGGCCTGATAATATAATTGCGGCGCGGCAATATTTCTGTGATGACCCAGGGTACATCAGGATCGCCGCTGCTCTCAAAAACGACCAGATCTCCTGGAGTAGGAATGATACCGTCTAAACGGAATATGCCTCTGGCAGCGGCAATGCCGCTGAAGCCAACACCGTTGTCAAGCAGGTACTGACCACCAACAGCCCGCAATATACGGGCTGTCAGCTTGGTTTTGTTATTTGCGTTATCGTCTTGTTGAGTCATCTCATACTCGCTTGTCTGTATTAAGACTAATCATTATCTAAAGTTGTGCTTTCTGTCGTTGTAGATTCAGTTGTAGTTGTTTGAGTAGTAGTGGTGGTAGTAGTAGTGGTAGTAGTAGTCTGCGTAGTTGTTGGTTTGGTCGTAGGCGCCGGCGTCGTCGGTACAGGCGTAGGATTGAGGAATTGCTGATAATCAAGCTCTGTGCCGTAATAGAGTGTTATCGGTATATCTA
>CAZSLR010000077.1:0-7381 GCA_964607635.1 uncultured Oscillospiraceae bacterium | reverse complement strand
AGGAATTGCTGATAATCAAGCTCTGTGCCGTAATAGAGTGTTATCGGTATATCTAGTTCAACCTCTTCACCCGGTACAGGTTCCTGTCTAATTACAACACGCTCTGCCTCAGGAATATTGCTGTTACTGCTGATATTAATAGTAGCACTAACTGTAAACTGATACTCTGACAACCTCTCCAGAGCCTCAGTCAGTGGCATACCGGCTACGTTTGGCAATACTCCTGTCGGTATAGGTGTAGGTGTAGGATTGAGGAACTGCTGATAATCAAGCGCAGTACCATATACAATACTGACGACCTGTCTGATCAAAACCTCTTCATTAGCGGCCGGCAGCTGCTTGATCACAACGCGCTCAGCCTCTGGGACCTCAACAGGCTCCCCGGTTTCCGGATCAACCGTCATACCCGTTACAGGACCGAGCACAAGATCCTGTGCCTGCAGCAAGGCTGTCGCCTCAGTCAGGCTCATACCCGCCAGATCAGGTACTATAACCTTCGGCGAGCCTTCGCTTACCACCAGGGTAACAGGGTCACCCGGGGCGATGCTCTGACCGGCAGCCGGAATAGTAGTCAAAACAATATCTCTATCATATTCCGAATACTCATAGACAATGCTGACCTTGAGCTTATAGGTCTGCTCGAGCTCGGTCTGAGCTTTTAAGAGTGTCTGTCCGGAGTAATCAGGCATAGTAATCATATTTTTACCGCCGCTGACTGTCAGGACAAGCGTAGTACCATTTGTTTTGATTTTTGTGCCCTGTCCGGGATTCTGATCAATGATTATACCTTCAGGTACATTATCCTCACGATATCTTACTGTGAAATTGATTTGCAGATCCTCAAGTTCTGTTCTGACCTCGCTGAGGTCACGCCCGATATAATTATCAAGCTCGATCTCAACCTCTGTTTGACGAGTCATATTGTCCTGAATCTTATTCCAGCCCCAGACGAATAATGTCGTCAGAAAAACAAAAGCCAGAATAATGATCGCGATCACGATTGCTGTATCACGATAACGTGATCTGCGTCTCTCCTGTATAGTTTTCTCTATCTCCCTGATCTTGCCGAAATTAGATTCTGAGCGCTGTAAGCCGATTGCCGTGGTGCTACCTTCCCAATCAGCCTCACCTGAGACAACTCCATAAACACCGTTCGGCTCGATCATGAAGGCATCCAGCTCATCTACAAGCTCTCTGGCATCGTTATATCTGGACTCAGGGCTCTTCTGGATACACTTCATAATGATCTGGTCCAGCGCCGGAGGAAGCTCCGCCTGATAGGCAGAAGGCGGCGGGGGCATCTCCTGCAGATGCTTGATCGCAACCGCGACAGAGGTCTCACCATCGAAGGGCAGCCTGCCTGTCACCATTTCATACATCAAGATGCCCAGAGAATATAAGTCGGATTTCTCACTGACAATACCGCCACGAGCCTGTTCAGGCGAGAAATAATGCACAGAGCCAAAAGCCACACCGCTTGTCAGTGTGATCGTGTTGGCATTGGTAGCACGCGCGATGCCAAAATCTGTGACCTTGGCAATCAAATCTGATGTGATCAGTATGTTTTGAGGCTTGATATCTCTATGGACTACACCTCTCTTATGAGCATGCTCAAGAGCCAGACCTATTTGAATAGCCAACGGTACAGCCAGCTGCCAGTCCAGGGTACCTCGCTGCTTGATAAGATCCTTGAGTGTGTTGCCTTCTACATATTCCTGCACAATATAGCGCAGATCCTGATCCTGTCCATAGCCAAGAATCTTCACAATATTCGGATGGTCAAGACTTGATGCTGATCTTGCTTCAGTATCGAATCTCTTAATGAACTCCGGATCATCAGTCAGATCATCCTTCATCACCTTAATAGCTACCTGTCCGCCGGTATCGCGGTCCTCTGCCAGGTAGACATGTGCCATGCCGCCGAACCCAAGTGGCTTGAGTACAACATAACGTCCATCTATCAAAACGCCTTCCGGCAGCTGTGGTCTAATTGTTTCCATGTCAGATCCTCCAATAAAACAAGTCTGAGTTGATCAGGTGGAAATCACGAGTACAGTAACATTGTCCTCGCCACCATTGTCCAGGGCCAGCTTGATCAGCTGTGTACAAGCCTCGGACGGCTCCTTGACCTTTTTAATGATACTTTTTATTTCATCGTCAGATACCTGACCGTACAACCCATCACTGCACAGCAGCAGCTTATCATGCTTATGTCTCGGCAGGCTAATGATCTGAGGCTGTAAAAATTCCGGGATTCCAAGTGCCTGGGTCAACACATTACGGCTCGGATGATCATTGATCTCCTCTGGTGTCAGACTGCCGGCATCAAGCATTTTCTGGACAACAGTCTGATCTGTTGTCAGCTGTTTCAGATTCTGGTCTCTGAATATATAAGCTCTGCAATCGCCTACATGTGCGACCCAGATCGTTTCGGCATCTAGAACTAACAAAGTCAGTGTTGTGCCCATGCCTTGAGAATCCTCGTTCTCGAGCGATCCCAGATAAACCTTTACATTGGCCTTCTGAATAGTCTCTGTTAGCAGATCTTCTACACTTTTTTGATCATTTTCGTTAGAAAAAGCTAAGTGCAGCTTCTCTTTGACATAAGAAATCGCCAGACTGCTGGCAAGCTCACCTCGATTATGTCCGCCCATACCATCTGCCAGAGCACAATAGAAATAGCCGCTTCCTGCATCATCGGGCAGGAAATAGCTATCTTCATTGTTTGCTCTCACATGTCCGACATGTGACGCACCTGAATATTTCAAGTTTTCCCGCATGCTTCTAGACTTCTCCTTAACTGACCGCAAGCAGCCATGATGTCTGAACCAAGCTCGCGTCTGATCGTAGCGTTGATTCCGTTTTGCAAAAGCAGCTGCATGAATTTCTGCATTGTTTTTCTGTCACTGGCCTGATAACCGCCGCTCTCCAGCTCATTAGCAGCAATCAGATTAACATGGCACAGCATACCGCTAAGCTGTTTTGCTAATTGTCTGGCATGAGCAGGCTGATCATTGATTCCGCGAAACATCGTGTATTCAAAAGAAATACGTCTGCCCGTTTTATCAATGTGATTGCGGCAGGCTGCCAGCAGCTGATCGTAAGCATAAACCTTGGCTATCGGCATCAGACGTTCGCGAATCTGCTGATCTGGCGCATGCAGCGACACTGACAGAGTCACCGGCAGACCTTCATCGGTAAATTTTAGCATGTCAGGCACAAGACCGCAAGTTGAGACCGAAATGTGCCTTAAGCCAACGTTTAGACCCGCAGGATCATTTACCTGTTTTAAGAACTTCACCAGATTATCATAGTTATCCAGAGGTTCGCCAATACCCATAATTACGATATGGCCAATTCTCTGACCACTGTCTCTTCCGATAACAGCAACCTGTGCCAGCATCTCACCGAAGGATAGGTCCCGGCCGAAGCCCGCCCCGGTCGAAGCGCAAAAGGTACAGCCCATTTTACATCCGGCCTGAGAAGACAGACAAACAGAATATCCGTGCTTATATTTCATCAGAACGCTCTCAATAGTGTTGCCATCATGTAATCTGAAAATATATTTTGTCGTCTCATCAATAGCTGAGATCTTCTTGTCAGCTATTGTCAGCCCGCTGACATAAAACTCCTGATTGATCAGCGCGCGCAGATCCTTCGATATATCTGTCATTGAATCAGTATCTGTCACACCTCGAGCGATCCATTTATGTATCTGCGCAGCTCGAAACGCAGGCAGCTGCTTCTCTGATGCCCAACTCTGCCAGTCAGCCAGTGTCATATCATAGAAATTTTTCATGCTTTTTTCTCCAGTCTGGCTATGAAGAAGCCGTCAGTATGATGCCGGTCAGGCAGCAGCTGAATATATCCCTGTTTGGCCTGAATCGCTAAATCATTATCAATTTCAAGCAGCGGCTGTGGAAGCATTTCTGATATATCTACAGGATTGAAAATTCCTGCTTGCTCTGAATCCTCAATCAACCATCTGATCTGATCCTGATTCTCCTCAGGATTGATCGTACAAGTACTATAGACCAGACAGCCGCCGGCTTTTACCAGTGTGCCGGCGTTAACTAGAATATCATGCTGCAATTTTGTCAAATCCTGTAATTTATCATATGACATATTCAGGCGCAGTTCTGGCTTGCGGCCAAGCAATCCGAGGCCACTGCAGGGCACATCCGCGATTACGATGTCATATTGTTTTCCGTTAGAGCTGAAGCTGGCGGCATCATCCACGATCGTAGTGATCGAGCCTAATTTCAGTCTTTCCTCCTGCTCCAGTATGAGCTGAGCACGATGAGGCTGCAGCTCGAGCGCTGTTATCTCAGCCTGATCCGCGGTAAGCTCCGCCAGATGTGTGGTTTTGCCTCCAGGGGCGGCACAGAGGTCGATGATTCTGTCCTGCTTACTTGGCGAGGCAATATGCGATGTCAGCATAGCCGCTTCATCCTGTGCCGTCACTAGACCATCCTGCCAGGCAATCAGATCACGCAAACTGTTGCCGGCAAGCTTAAGCCTGACAGCCTCAGAGAGATATAAGCCAGGTTCAGCCTCCAGTCCATCCTGTCGCCAGGCCTCGAGCAGAGCTGACGAATCGGCCTGCAGGACATTCACCCTCAGACTCGTCCAGGGCTTAGGCTCAAGGAAGGCTTCAGCCAGGCTGATGGCCCTATCATAACCGTACCATTTTTTCAGAGAACCAAACAGCCAGGTTGGAAGTCCATAATTAAGAGCCTCCAGCCTGCGGGGTATCTGCGGTCTGACACGCAGCCAGCTTCTCAAAACCGCGTTCACATAGGAAGCCGCGCCATCATGCAAGAAAAAACGAGCCAGCTTGACACTCTCATCAACAGCAGCGGACTCGGTCACGCTATTTGCTTTTGTCAGCTGCCAGAGACCAAATCTGAGAATTGTTCTTATCCAGGGATCGAGCTGATCCAATGATTTCGCTGAAACCTTCGAAATATGCCAGTCGATCATTGGCAGCCAGCTGATCGTACCATATACAGCAGCAGAGGCAAAAGCTCTGTCTCTGCTGTCCAGATCGTCCTGATCCAATAGCTTAAGTGAACTCAGGTTTGAGTATGCCCCTTCCTCGAGTACACTATGCAGCAATCTTGCAGCGGCTGCTCTCGCCGGGTCAGACGCACGCTTGTTCTTATTCTTAACGCCTGCCATTTCGTCCTCTAGAGAGTAAAATCAATCTTAACAATGAGGCAAAAGCCGAGAGGGCCGATGCGACATAGGTCATCGCGGCTGCTGATAATACCTTGCGAGCGCTTCTTAGCTCCGTGTCACCTAATATACCCTGCTCCTCAAGCAGACGTAGAGCCCGCGAGCTGGCATTAAACTCGACCGGCAAAGTTATCAGGTAAAATAGGAAGGCACCTGCAAACAGGATTATGCCAATCTCAGTCAAAAAAGTCAGACCAAGCACAAGGCCGAAAATCGCCATATATGGTCCTAGAGTCGAACCAAATTGAGCTACTGGAACGAGAGCGCCACGGATCTTGTTGGGTATATAACCAGTGGCATGCTGGATGGCATGTCCGGCCTCGTGAGCAGCTACACCAATAGCTGCTATCGAGTTATCGCCGTAGGTCGATTCAGACAGCCTCAGTATATTTGAGCGCGGATCAAAATGGTCAGTCAGGTGGCCCTTGACGCCTTCGATTGCAACATCCCTCAGATTATTCTGATCAAGTATCCGTCTGGCAGCTGTATAGCCGGTGTAACCGCTCTGCGCACGCAAGCCGCTGTACTTGGCATAAGTCGACTTAACCTTGGCCGAAGCAAGCATTGACAGCAGTAGTGTCGGTACAACTAGAATTACAAACCAAATATCAAAATAAGGCATTAACGGCATTTATTCATCGCCTCCCATAACCTGACCTAATCTATAATTATGCGCACAATCACGACAGTGCATTCTTTTACCTGATTCATTCTGAACCTCAAGCAGTTCGAGCACCCCGTCCCCTGTCGCAACCCTGACTAATCCGCCGCACGAACAAATTGTCCCCGGCTCAAGCGATCTTGAAGCCTCAATCAAATCACGATCATAACAGACCTGTGTTCGATGAAGCTTAAGCTTCTTGCCGCCGCAGAATGTATATGAGCCGGGCCATGGATAGAGTCCACGAACCATATTATGTATTTCTCTGGCTGATCTTGACCAGTCTACTTCGCCCATATCGCGCTTAAGCATGCCTATCGTAATAGAGTCATCCTCATTTTGCGCATATGGGACAATATCACCACTCGTATAATCCTTGATTGCCTGAGGCAGCATTCTGGCACCAAGCTCAGACAGTTTATCGAGCATAGCCTCTGAATCTATATTTTCAGGAATATGAACCGGCTGCTGCGTAAGAATATCGCCCGTGTCCATACCCGCGTCCATCATCATTATAGTAATGCCTGTTTCCTGTTCGCCATTGATGAGCGACCACTGCACAGGAGCTGCACCTCTGTATTTGGGCAGCAGCGAAGCATGTACATTCAAACAGCCCAGCGATGGCAGATCAAGCAGATTCTGCGGTAATATTTTGCCATAAGCGGCTGTCACGATCATATCAGGCGCCAATTGCCTGATTTCCTGTTCTATTTCAGGTCCGCGCAGACTGGCTGGCTGCAATACCGGAATATTATATATCTGCGCCAGATCCTTAACAGGCGGCGCGGTCAATGTCTGTTTCCTGCCCTGAGGCTTATCTGGCTGACAAACAACACCAACGATAGGAAAACCCTGATCGATCAGTGTCTGCAGCACAGGCACGGCAAAAGCCGGCGTTCCCATAAACAGGATTTTTATTTTCATTGCGAATGCAATTCCCCCTTAACCTTGTCTCTAAATAGTATTCCATCCAAATGGTCAGTTTCATGCGATATACAAACTGCAGTCAGCTCCTCGGCCTTAAGCTCAAAAGGCTGACCATTGCGGTCCAGTGCCTTAAGCACCAGGCTTGCGGGGCGCTCGACATCACCATAGCGCCCGGGAATCGACAGACAGCCCTCCTGACATATCTGCGATCCATCAGTATCAGTGATGATCGGGTTGATCGCGACAACCGGATCATTACCGTCATGAAGATCCATTACGAATATTCTTCTAAGTATGCCAACCTGAGGTGCGGCCAGGCCTATGCCATTATTAGCATACATTGTCTCAAACATATCATCGATCAGAGTTTGAAGTCTGTCATCAAATTTTGTTACCTCTCTGCTGATCTTGCGCAGAGTCTCATCTCCATCGAGGAGCACTTTTCGTAAAGCCATTATTTTTCATTCCTTCCGCGCTAAGCAACGCCCATTTAATTCCGAAGGTATTATATCACAGCATCTGCCATGGTTCGACATCTATAGTTACAGTAAGAGG
>CAZSLR010000076.1:0-9011 GCA_964607635.1 uncultured Oscillospiraceae bacterium | reverse complement strand
CCGCGCGGTTAAGCTGATCGCAGGCAAAATGGCTGACGCTATGCTCGAAGGCCGTCAGGGCGAGCAGCTCGAGGTTGCCGGCAGCGCTCCTGTTGAAACTGCAGAAGAATTTGAAGTTGAAGCAGAAGCAGAAGCTGAAGAAGTTGTAGAAACCGAGGAAGAAGCTTAATATCTGTTTTTGATTTTGGCTTCAAGGAATCGATCATTACATATCAGGAGGTATAAATAATGGCTGTAACATTAGACATGATAAAGGAAATAAGAGAAAAAACCGGTTCAGGCATGATGGACTGCAAGAAAGCTCTAACAGAGTCTGACGGTGATATGGAGAAGGCAATCAAGTGGCTGCGCGAGAAGGGTATTGCCACAGCTGAGAAGAAATCCAGCCGTATTGCTGCCGAAGGTATCGTTGACTCATACATACACATGGGCGGACGCGTTGGAGTACTTATCGAAGTAAATATCGAGACAGACTTCGCAGCGAAAAATGAAGATTTCCGTACTTTTGTCAAAGAGCTTGGAATGCAGATCGCAGCTATGAATCCAAGATGGGTATCCAAGGAAGAAGTTCCAGCTGATGCTCTTGAGAAGGAACGCGAGATCGTGCGTAATCAGGCTCTCAATGAGGGTAAGCCTGAGAAGATCGTTGATAAAATCGTTGAAGGCCGCCTGAGTAAATTTTACGATGAGAACTGTCTGCTTGAACAGAGCTTCATTAAGGATGATTCTAAAAAGGTCCGTGAAGTACTCACACAGCTGATCGCGACTATCGGCGAGAACATCACAGTTCGCCGCTTCACCCGTTATGAAATGGGCGAGGGACTGCAGAAGCGTGAAGAGAATTTTGCTGATGAGGTCATGAAGCAGATCAAGTAAGCCCTGATCGTTAACTTAGAGGGACATGCCTTGCATGTCCCTTTTTTGCAAATAACTAGTGAACAGAAGCTATGGAGGTTGATCATGTCAGCAATTTATCGGAGAATTCTTCTTAAGATCAGTGGAGAGGCGCTTGCAGGACCTAAAGGTACCGGATTGGACAATGAAGTGCTTCAAATTCTTGGCAATACGATCAAGAAGCTGACCGAGATGGATGTTCAGGTTGCCATCGTTGTAGGTGGAGGCAATTTCTGGCGCGGCCGCAGCAGTGAGGGTATGGATCGTGTGACCGCAGATCACATGGGCATGCTGGCAACAAGTATAAATGCGTTGGCTCTGTCTGATGCTCTTGAGCAGGCAGGTGCTGTGACAAGAGTCCTCAGCGCGATTGAGATGCGTCAGATCGCAGAGACTTATATACGCAAGAGAGCGATCAGACACCTCGAGAAGGGCCGCGTTGTTATATTTGCCTGTGGTACAGGTAATCCTTTCTTCTCGACAGACACGGCAGCAGCACTTAGGGCATCTGAGATAGAAGCAGATATTATTTTCAAAGCGACAATGGTCGACGGAGTATATGACAAGGATCCAAATAAGTTTAATGATGCTGTCAAATATAATAAGATCAGTCACGATGAAGTTCTCCAGAGAAGCTTGGGAGTCATGGACGCTACTGCGGCAGCTCTCTGCCGTGACAATAAAATTGCCATAGCTGTATTTAGCATGTCAGATCCGGATAATATTCTTCGAATGGCTGAGGGTCAGGATCTGGGCACAATTGTAAACTGATTGATTACACTGTTTTGTTTGGGTATAATGGTCTGAGATCATAATTCGGAGGTGCAGATATGGTTTCTATAGAGATTACCAAGGATTCATTTTTACCCTATGAGGAGAAAATGAAAAAAACATTGCATGTTTTGCAGGAGGAGTTTAACGCTATTCGTGCAGGTCGTGCTAATGCGAAGGTATTGGATCACATCGCTATTGAATATTACGGTGTACCGACACCTATCAATCAAGTCGCAAATGTTCAGGTGCCTGAACCAAGAATCATTACGATCTCTCCATGGGATCCTACATCGCTTAAATTGATTGAGAAGGCTATACAGGCTTCAGATCTTGGGATAAATCCTTCAAACGATGGCAAGCTGATCAGGCTGGTTTTCCCGGCACTAACTGAAGAGCGCCGCCGTGATCTGGCAAAACAGGTCGGTAAATATGGTGAAGAGGCAAAGATCGCGATTAGAAATTTGAGAAGAGAAGGTATAGATCATTATCGTGCTCTTCTTAAGAAAAAAGATATAACTGAAGATCAGATGTCTGAGGTTGAAACAGCTATGCAGAAGCTGACTGATCGTTATGTCGGCGATATTGATAAGGCAGTCGAGGCAAAAGAAAAGGACTTGATGGAGCTTTGATTATTAGGTTTAGCATTTAAAGCGGCGAATTGAGTCGGCTGAATGATATTTTATGAACCAGATAAACTAACAGGGTATACAGCCTGATACAGAAACCGGGTGGAAACAACCGGTTTCTTATTAAAACAGGAGGATGGGCATACTGCCTGAATTTGAATGAAATTATCGCAGAGAATATCCTGGTTATTTTCGTCGCTGCGCCGCCCTGGCAGAGGCGCAGCAATATATAAGTATGTTGATCATGATGGTGCTGAGCCAGATAAGCTTGATGTACCAGATCATTTGGCAGTAATAATGGATGGTAATGGACGCTGGGCCAGACAGAGAAATCTCCCGCGCCAGGCAGGTCATAGGGCCGGTGCTGAGAACTTGAAAAACCTCTGCCGTATGTGCGGACGAAGAGGTATCAAGTATCTGACTGTTTACGCTTTCTCAACTGAAAACTGGAGCAGGCCTGATGATGAGGTACATGCTTTGATGGAGCTTTTTGTTGAGTTTTTCCATAGATATGACAGAGAACTCGCACAGGAAGGTATCAGACTTAGATTCTCAGGCGATATTGCCGCGCTGCCGGAGAATATTCAGAAGATAATAGCAGAAGCCGAAGAAGAGTCAGCTTCAAGAAATAAAATGCAGCTGATAGTAGCTATAAACTATGGTGGCAGAAGAGAGCTGGTCCAAGCCTTTCAGAAGCTGGCGCAGGAGGTTCGAGTCGGCAATATCGATCCTCTGAGCATAAGTGAGCAGGATGTAAGACGCAGCCTCTATCTTCCTGATGTTCCTGATCCTGATTTGATAATTCGCCCCAGTGGAGAGCAGCGTTTATCTAATTTTCTCCTCTGGCAATCCGCCTATGCTGAGTTCTGGTTTTCTGATGTTATGTGGCCTGATTTTGATGAAAATTACCTGATACAAGCTTTGACTGCTTATACGGATAGAGATAGGCGCTTTGGAGGTATTGGAGCAAAATGAGACAGCGTGTTATAACTGGAGTATTGTTCACACTTGGCATCGCGCTTTTTATAGGACCAGGCTTGCGCTGGCCCTGGATATCAACATTATTGTTGTTTTTTGTCAGCATTATGACTGTGCAAGAGCTGCTGAACGCAGCTGAGGCCGGCGGGCTTAGAATGGTGAGATGGCCGGTATTTATTGGTTCAATGACATTTTTACTGCCATTGGTACTTAAGCTGACATCAGATGTAATCGAGCTTGATGCCTGGAATGGTGCAGCCGCGGCGCTGGCGCTTTCTTTATCAGCCCTGCTTGGGATAATGATGATGAATCTGATCGTACCGCTCATAAAAACCGGCCCTGATCAGCTGATGTCAGTTGCAGCCGGTTCTCTGATAATGGCCTATACCGCATTCCCTCTGACCTGCTCCATATTGCTTCTTTACTATGTTCCATTAGGCTGGTATTGGCTGGTACTGGCATTGATAGCTCCGTGGGCATCTGATGTAACTGCATATTTCACAGGCTCAGCTATCGGGCGTAATCATATACTGCCGAAAATAAGTCCTAAGAAAACCCTTGAGGGTTGCTTGGGCGGTCTGGCTGGTACTGTTGTTGTTCTAATTTTATATGCCGAGTTTGTTTTGCTTAGAGTGACTAAGATCAGACCTGATATGCTTCAGCACTTCTTATTTGCCCTCGTTGGAGGTATCGTGCTAAGCATTGCCTCGCAATTCGGAGACTGGCTGGCTTCGGTAATTAAACGAAGGGTCGGTATCAAGGATTTTGGCAAGCTTTTGCCTGGACATGGTGGTATCCTGGATCGCTTCGACAGCGCGTTTTTTACAATGCCGATAACGCTCCTGCTGGCGATCCTCTATTGGCAATTTTTTCAAACCTGATTGCTGCTTGTTAATTGGCAGCAATTTGAAACTATAATGCTTGAGCAGGGAGCTGAAATATGATTCGGACAATATCTATTCTAGGTTCAACCGGTTCAATTGGTACCCAGACACTTGAGGTCTGTCGCCATTTAAACATCAAAATTGCCGCTTTGACCTGTGCGTATAATATAGAACTTATTGAACAACAGATCCGCGAGTTTAAGCCAATCCTTGTAAGTGTTCAGAACGCTGAGCTGGCGGGTAAGCTGGCTGAAGCTCTTGCTGATATTGACAGCAAACCAGAGATTATGCATGGTATGGCCGGTAATAATGCCGCAGCTTCGATTGCCGAAGCAGATGCTGTAGTCGCGGCCATGGTCGGAGTCGCCGGACTGGAGCCTGTCATGGCGGCAATAAGAGCAGGCAAGGACATCGCACTTGCCAATAAGGAAACCTTAGTCGCAGGCGGAGCTCTTGTCATGCCACTGGCAAAAGAATACGGCATCAGATTGCTGCCTGTTGACAGCGAGCATTCAGCCATCTGGCAATGTCTGGCAGGAGCACCTGATAAGAGTCTCAGGAGAATACTGCTTACGGCCTCCGGTGGACCATTTCGTGGCAAGAAGCCTGAGGAGCTAAGAAATATATCAGTTGAGCAGGCGCTTAATCATCCAACCTGGAAGATGGGCGGTAAAATAACAATTGATTCAGCTACACTAATGAACAAAGGATTGGAAGTTATCGAAGCAGCCTGGCTCTTCGATTGTCCGGTTGATCATATTGAAGTCGTAGTCCATCCTCAGAGCATTATTCATTCAATGGTTGAGCTCGTAGATGGATCAGTCATAGCGCAAATGGGCTTCCCGAACATGAAACATCCGATTCAGCTCGCCCTTACCTGGCCGCAGCGACAGCCGTCTAATGACAGAAGGTTTGATCCATTCGATCCTCAAGCTAGAAATCTGACCTTCGAGGAGCCTGATACCAGGACCTTCAGACTGTTGCCTCTTGCTTATGAAGCAGCCGCTGTCGGCGGCACCATGCCGGCTGTTATGAACGCTGCTAATGAAGAAGCCGTATGGCGTTTTCTATCAGGCAGGATTGCGTTTTCAGATATCGCAGCGCAGGTTGAGCAAGTCATGGAACAGCATCATAGATCAGGCTGGACGGCCAGCTTCGATTTCGCTGGACTTATGGAGGCTGATATTTGGGCTAGAGAGACTACCAGGTCTCTATGATACGATAAACGGCTGAACAGATTGTTATAATTCATTTGCTACAGACCGAAAGGAGTCAAAATAATGGGCTTTGTTGGAATTTTAATTGGAATAATGTTTCTTAGCATTATGATGATAGTACATGAGCTGGGACACTATCTTACAGCCAGGAAGCTTGGATTCAAGGTAACTGAGTTTTCAATATTTATGGGACCTGTTTTGTTTGAGTGGAAGAAGAATGGTATCAGATATAATATCAAGCTGCTGCCGATAGGCGCATCAGTCAGGTTTGCCGGTGACGAGGATGACGATGTCTACAACAATGAAACTGAAGAGGATCAATCAGGATATTTTTATAATAGACCACGCTGGGCCAGGGCGATCGTTCTGGTAACCGGTCCGGCTCTAAATCTATTATCAGGAGTACTGGCTTTTCTCATTATGTTCAGCAGCTTCGGGGTTACGATTCCGGTTATCGCCGGTACTGTTGAGAATACTCTTGCCTATGATTCAGGCCTGGCTGCTGGTGATCGTATTATTAAGGCCAATGGCGATCGTATCAGAACTACTCTTGACTATACCGGCGTTGAGATGTTTTTGGATGCTGAGGACATAGTGACACTTGAGGTCGAATCCGCGGATGGCAGCGAAAAAATAATAGAGCTTATCCCCAGAACTGTTGAGCAATACAGACTGGGCATCACTGTATCTGCTGAAGTGGATAATGGCGGAGCGGTTGTAAATTCCGTTGATACCGATTCCAATAATGGTGCTCCTGTGCTGCAGGTCGGCGATGTTCTGATTGCAGCCGATGGTGCCCCATACAGTGACGCCGCCGCCTTCAAGCAGGCTGTGCAAGCCAGCGCTGGCCAGCCTTTTACCATTACAGTATTAAGAAATGGTGAAGAACTTGATTTACAGATGACAGCCACCAGATACAATGACCGTTTGCCGGATGGAATTTATTTTTCTGCCAGCAACAGCTTCGGCCAGGCAGTTATTCAGTCATTCCAGTGGAGCTGGTCGATCGTCAAGGTAACAGTGCGCAGCATCGGCATGATGTTCTCCGGTAGTGTGAGACCTCAGGATACTTTGTCAGGACCTGTTGGTGTGGTCAGTATGATCGGTAGTGTAGTAGAGCAGAAGCAGCCTGTGCGAGATACGATCTATCAGCTGCTCTGGATGTTCGCGCTGATTTCGGTCAGCCTTGGCTTCATGAATCTGCTGCCGATTCCGCCGCTTGACGGCAACCATCTGATACTAACCGGTATCGAGGCGATACGCGGCAGGAGACTGTCAGTCAAAACACAGAACATTATCGGTCTGGTAGGATTTACATTAATCATCGGACTTGCACTGCTTGGTCTAACCTTCGATATTATGAGACTGGCCGGAGGTTGAGAATAAGGCAGTAGAATTTTGGGAGGCAATTTATGACTGATATTGGTGCTTTTGACTTCAACAGACGTAAGTCTAGAGAGGTTCTTGTGGGCGATCTGGTTATTGGTGGTACAGCGCCAATAGTTGTTCAGTCCATGAATAATACGGATACAAGAGATGTGGAAGCATGTCTCCGACAAATAGAGCAGCTTGCTGAGGCCGGCTGTGAAATGACCAGACTGGCAGTACCTGACCAGGAGGCGGCCACGGCTTTTGCCAGGATACGCAAGAGGTCACCAATGCCGCTGGTGGCAGATATTCATTTTGATTATCGACTGGCACTGGCGGCGATTGAGGCCGGTGCAGATAAAATAAGAATCAATCCGGGCAATATCGGCAGTGAGGACAGAATCAGGCAGGTCGTACTGGCCGCGAAGGAACGTAGTATTCCAATCAGGGTCGGCGTCAATTCCGGGTCACTAGACCGAAAGATCATCGATCAATACGGCGGCGTGAACGCAAGATCGATGAGCGTGTCAGTTATGGAAGCTACGAAGGCGATCGAGCGTTATGATTTCAACGATATAGTCATATCGATCAAAGCATCTGACCCGGCTTTGACGATCAAGGCTTATCGCCTGTTATCGACGATGACCGATTACCCGCTGCATTTGGGCGTCACAGAGGCTGGTACTATGCGTGATGGAGTCATCAGGTCAGCGGTAGGTATAGGTACGCTGCTGGCAGAAGGCATCGGTGATACACTGAGAGTATCGTTGACAGCAGATCCGGTCGAGGAGATCAAGGCAGCATATTCGATACTGAAATCTCTTGGTCTTAGAGACCGTGGACCGCTTCTGATTAGCTGTCCGACCTGCGGACGTACAGCGGTCGATCTTGTTAGAATAGCAGGAGAGGTCGAGAAGGCATTGGAAGGCATAAAGGAACCAATCAAAGTCGCAGTCATGGGCTGTGCAGTTAACGGGCCCGGTGAAGCAAGAGAGGCCGATATCGGCATCGCCGGAGGACGCGGTGAGTTTATTATTTTCCGACGTGGCGAAATTGTCCGCAAGGTGCCTGAGAGTGAGGCAGTTACCGCTTTATTGGCTCTGGCCGATGAAATCTGCCAAGAGAGAGAAAATACCAGGAAGGGAACACAGAATTCATAATGCAAGCTGATTATAAGAGTTTTTTCGCCTGGCTGCTGCCGGGTCATAGCATACTGACTGAGCTGAGTGATATCGGTGGAGCTGTCAAGGAGTTGACAGTTAAGAAAACCGGGACGCTGCTGATTCGAACAGCACCGGACCGACTTACCGCGCCATCGCTGCTCTGCCGGCTGGAGGAGGCTCTGGAGCAGAAGCTTGACACGAGAGAGGTGATCATCAGCCAGCAGATGCCAGCAGGACTGAGTCCTGAGCAAATTTGCGGCTATACTGTCGAGCTGGTGCCCTGGATGCTGCGCCACCTCAAGCTGCGCAATGCTTTTTTGGCGTCAATGCTGAAAAACGCCAGCTTCAGCCATGACAGCTCAAGAGTCGAGGTCCATCTGCAGGCAGATTGCTGCTCAATTATTGAGAACAGCAAAATACCTGAGCTGCAGGAGCTCTGCAGTCATTATCAAAATTTACCCGCGACCTTCTGCCTCATCCCGGTAAAAGGCGACATCTCTGAGCGTTCCCGTAAATTGGAAATGAAATCAAGCAGACTTGCTAATGAAGCAAGAGCGATATCGATCGATTCAACAGATCCAGGGCCACAGGTACCGCCGCCTACTGGCGAGCCGACCAGACAGCCCCAGTCAAAGCAGGCACAACCAGCAGGACGTGACAACAAGACTGCCAAGCCGCAGCGTCAGTATAAGAGAATGCCCAAGGCCGAAAACATGATATGGGGCAGAATGAATCCCGAACTGAAATCAACACCGATCAAGGATGTGAACAGTGAATCAGGTACAGTTGTGCTTGAAGGTGATACATTCGGACTTGAAACAAGAGAAGTCAGTCAAGGAACAAGAGTACTGGTAAAATTTGCGATTACTGATTTGACCAGCTCGATTCAATGTATTTTGTTTGCCAAGCCGGAAGAGGAAAACGAGCTGACAGAGAATCTTAAGAACGGCCGTGTTCGTGTCCAGGCCGAGATCAGCTTCGACTCGCAGTTCGCAAATGATCTTCAGGCCAGAGTTCTTGGCGTACAGAAGGCCGCGGCACGTCCAGGCAGACAGGATCAGGCTGCAGTCAAGCGTATCGAGCTGCATGCTCATACTAAAATGAGCA
>CAZSLR010000075.1:5397-9373 GCA_964607635.1 uncultured Oscillospiraceae bacterium | reverse complement strand
TGATGATGACCGTTACTGTATGGAAATATCTCATCAGCTGCTGGCAGTTCAAGCCATACTGCGTAAGGCAGACCGGGAGGTAGTGAAGGCTCACCTGCAGAGCTGCGTCCGGGAGGCTTTTGCGGAGGGCAAAGAAGAAGAAAAAATTGATGAGATCATTAACCTTGTGGAGAAGTTGACGAAGTAGCAGGCAGATCAAGCCAGAATATTGTCTGTTCTTCATCGCTGGAAACGCCGCAGGAGGAACCATGCTGGTCCATGATGCTCTTAACTATTGCCAGTCCAAGGCCGGTGCCGATCGGTTCATCAGCTCTTAGTTGGTTTGATCTGTGAAATCTATCCCAGATAGAGGATAGATCAGAAGCAGGTATTGATGGACCATGATTGCTGATAGAGAGCTTAACAAATGAATGATTCACAATGTTATGCCTATTTATGCTGATACGGATCTCAGTATTATCATATGAATACTGAACTGCATTTACGATTAGATTCAGTACTACCTGCTGCAGCCTCTTTCTGTCGAAAAAAATTGTCGTGTCGTTCCCTTCGATATGAACGCTGAGATTTTTACTCCTGATATACTGATCAAGCTTCGTTAGTACATCATCAAGAAGAGGTCTCAGAGCAAAAGGTTCAGGCTTAAGCTTGATTGTACCTGCCTGCAGCTGAGAGTAATCAAGAATATCCTGCACAATTGATCGCAGCCTCTCCGATTCATCGATAATGAGATCCAGGCTGGCATTTCTCTTAGCATCATCAGACCAGGTCACGTCTCGAATCGTTTCCGCATAGCCGCGTATTATAGTAAGTGGTGCTTTTAACTCATGTGATACATTGGCGATCAGCTCTTTTTGCAGCTGATCGTTTTTTCTTAACTGGGCCGACATAGAGTTTAGGGATGAGGTGAGTTTGCCGAGCTCATCGGTGGATTTGACCTCAAGTCTGACATCATAATTGCCCATTTCAATTTGATTTGCTGCCCTGGTTACTGCCTGAACGGGATCTGCAAGTCTCTTGGCCAGCCAGGCTGAAATCACACCAGCAAGTAGGATCAGTACAATTGTTATCAGCCAAAGCTGTTGACGGAGCAGCCTTGAGGCCTCGTCAGCGTCAGCTAATGAGAAAACCGCAAAAACAGTCGAACCATCTTGTGTCGGTGTTCCAATAACCGCATAGCGAATACCTATATGATCAGCACTCACAAAATCTGTTTTGGTTGAGGTTAGAGGCAGCATGCTCTGTGTTTTCCTCTGCATCATTCCCATCATAGGCAGACCTTGGGCACGATAAGAAATCTCACCTTTCTGATCAAATATCAGCAGACTTGAGGCTGTCTGTTCTTCGATATCGGCAATCGAGCTGTTAGAGAAATTATCGAGCGCGTTTTCTACTGTTCTTATTTTACTCTTTACGTAACTATCTCTCAGCAAACCTGCCTGAATCAGCCATATCAGTGATACAGTCAGAAGTGCCATCAGTAAAAATGAGAAAAATAGTCTGCTGCTTATTCGTCTGAAACCTCTTGTCATCAATTGTCACCCTCGAATCTATAGCCGGTTCCCCAGACTGTTGCCAATACATCACGCCTGTCGCCAAGCTTCTCTCTTAAGCTCTTGATATGCGTATCTACAGTTCTGCTGTCACCAACATAATCGAAGCCCCAAACCTGATCAAGCAAATGATCTCTGGTAAAAGCCTGCCCCGGATGTGATGCCATGAAGGATAACAGATCATATTCTCTTGGTGTGAGTGCAAGAATATCCTCATTAAGAAAAACTCTATGAGCCGCCATGTCTATTTTTAGTGAACCAAACACAAGCGATTTCTGCTCAATATCATAAGCTCCTGAACGCTTAAGCAAGGCTTTCATCCTGGCTATAAGCTCACGTGGACTGAATGGCTTACCGATATAATCATCAGCACCAAGCTCGAAACCAAGAAGCTTGTCGTATTCCTCGTCGCGTGCTGTCAACATGATAACAGGCACACTGCTGTTCTCTCTGATTTTTTTCAGGACGCCCCATCCATCAAGACCAGGCATCATAACATCAAGTACGATCAGAGAATAAACATGCTTATCAATAAGACGCAAAGCATCTAGACCATTTGCCGCCTTGTCAAAGAGCCAGCTCTCAGCCTGAGCGTATTCAGAGATCATATTGCTGATATTCCTATCATCATCGACTAACAATACTTTTATCATACGTTCATTATAATGCCGGCTGACCCAATAGTGTGTGATGATTTACACGTAAAATCCAAAAAAGCTCTCACATTTTCAACACATAAACGCTTTATCATGAAATCACAGACAGCGAATACAAGCCGTCTGAGAGCAAGAGGCAGAAATTATAAACGCCCAGTAAGAAAGGAAGATGATCTATGAACAAGAAAATCGCAGTAGCACTTACAATTATGACGGCGGCAGTGATCTCTTTGACCGCGGTATCATATGCTTCAGAATGGAGAGGCCCGGCCGATACATTAGCAGCTATAACTGGTAAAACAGTAGAAGCTGTTGAGGAAGCAAAAGATGCTGGAACTGGTTATGGAGCACAGGCGGCAGAGATGGATCTGCTTGAGGAATTCAAAGCTGCCAGAACTGAAGCGATGAAGGCCCGCCTCGACCAGGCCGTTGCAGATGAAAGAATCACACAGGCTGAGGCTGATGCCAAACTTCAGGAACGTGCAGAGCGGATGTCTGAGTGTGAAGGTGTTCCTGGTGAATGTGACCCCGCCAATGGATCTAGAGGGCTCAGACTTGGTGATGGTGAGGGTAATGGTTTGCAGGATGGCTCAGGTGGTCAGCTAAGAGGCGGCATGAATGGCGGCGGGCTCGGACAGGGAAGAGGAAGAGCTGGTAAATAAAGCACTGACAACAAACGCTTTTGTTCAGTACTCATAGAAATACTGTAATGAAATTGTGACTACGGGTGGTTTTGCTAGGCTGATTATTGATGTATAATCTCTAATCAGAACGAGTGGCAGCTGCCCGTAGTCGTTTTATATGATTTAACGCTAAGGATGTTTATGAAGAGAGCTTTTGCCAGTTTATTGCTTGTAGCATTTTTGATATATATTTCTGCCGGCCTCGATGTATACGTATCGGCCGCCAATGTAACGACGACAAATGAAACAACTAATGCTTCGATAGAATCTGAAGGGTTACAATCAGAAGCTTCTGACCTCAAGGGTCCAGAACTGTTTTCAGAAACCGCAGTGTTGATTGATGCTGCCAGTGGTCAGGTTTTGTTTGAGAAGCAAATGAACAAAAAAATGTTTCCTGCTAGTATTACGAAAATTCTAACTGCTTTGCTGGCGATCGAGAACGGCAGACCTGATCAGCGCATTACAATGAGTGAACGTGCAGTTTTCTCGATTGAGAGAGGATCGTCTCACATAGCGCTTGACATGGATGAGCAAATAGCGCTGGAACAAGCGATTTATGGAATATCGATCGCCTCCGGTAATGACGCGGCAAATGGTATCGCTGAGACTATTGGCGGCACACTTGAGGGCTTCGCTGAGATGATGAATCAAAGAGCCAAAGAGGCCGGAGCGATCAACAGTAATTTTGTGAATGCCCATGGATTACCAGACGATTCGCATGTTACTACGGCATATGATATGGGCATGATTATGAGGGCTTGTGTTCAAGAACCCGAGTTTTTGAAGTACTTTTCTGAGAAGCTTTATGAGATACCTCCTACAAATAAGCAAACTGAGACCCGTTTCCTTCATAACGCGAATTGTCTTGTAAATGGAACCGTAGTTTGTGATGGCATTATTGCCAGCAAAACCGGTTATACCAATGCCGCAGGCAATACACTCGTCAGCGCGGCTGCCAGAAATGGCAGAACACTAGTTGCGGTCGTTATGAAATCGTCTGGTAGAAATGATAAGTTTGATGACACAAACGCTCTTTTTGACTATGGCTTCGAGAGCTTCCGTGAGATCACCATACCAGCAGAGA
>CAZSLR010000075.1:0-5297 GCA_964607635.1 uncultured Oscillospiraceae bacterium | reverse complement strand
TGATCATTTACTTCGTTCTTCGTGAGCGAAGGCGCCGCCGCCGCCGCCGTAAGCTTGAGAGATTGCGTCGTCAATATAATATCAAGCCTTACCATGTAGATTATCATGTAGACCGCAGCAGCAAAATGCTCTGAAAACACATCATATAATTATATAAAACAGCTGTTTGCACTTGCATCAGCTGTTTTCTTATGTCACTATGATAACCATAAGATAAACATCAAATAATGATAACGGAGTGACTAATATGATCAACAAAATCATTAAGTCAGCTGAGCAGGATAAAACAACAAGTAACCAAGAAGCCGCAATCGAGGAGCTGGACAGCGGTACATCAGTTCTTCAATTCAAGGTTCAGCTCAAGCATGCCGGCAGTCCTGTCTGGCGACGAATTCAAATCCCTGATAATTGGACCTTTGCCGGCTTGCATGCCGTTATTCAAGCTGTATATGAATGGCAGAATTTGTACCCTCACAACTTTGTGTTTGGCAATAAAATACGTATCGAATCCGCTAAGGAATTAGAGATACTGACAGACACAAATCCTGATGTCGAAATGAAAAGCGAGGATATGACCGAGGTTGCGGAGATTTTTGCTGAGTATGATCGTGGCATTTACACATACGATTTTAATGAAAACTGGGAGCATGATGTAATTTTTGAGCATGTTTTACCAAGTGAGAGATCCGTGATCTACCCCCGCTGCATCAAGGCAAAAGGAGCAGCTCCTTCGGATGACAGTTTCGAGCTTGTTGAGCCTGATCTTGACGAGATCAACATCAGGCTGGCTCTACTTGTTCCCAGAAGCAGGCTGTTTCAATATATGAATCCATATGAATGGAGACTTAGAAGCTGCCTGACCAGACAAAAAATGCTGAACCTTAGGGCTATTGGCAGATTCCAAAAAACACAAAATTGGAGTAAAATGAACAAAGATAGTTTGATTGATAGACTAAAAAAGGACATCGTTGATTCAATCAAGGATTTCATGCAAGCCGATGACAACGGTCAGGTTGGTGATTTGCAGCTGATGGCTTATCTGCTAGCTAATCATAAGCCGGAGCTGCCTTTTGAAGCAGAAAGGTATCAAGCGTGCTTTAAATCTGGTCAGAAAATCGGTAGCATGATTCAAGAACTTAATGTCAGAGGGTATTTATTTGAGCTCGGTGGTCTGGATTTTAACCAGCTGCCTGCAGCAATCCGTAAGAGCCCCGAGGATTTTTATCCGGTTTTGGTCATGCCGATCGAGATCAAAAGAGAGTGTCTCAGAGTTATCAATGATAATGGCACTGAAAGCACATATAGGAAAAAGGTTTGTATCAACTGAAGGCAAATAGGTCTGGAGGTATAGATATGAGAATAAACAATTTTGGTAACAGAGCTGTACTGCCTGAGAAGATCGCTCATAAACAGGCTGAACGCCGCGAGAAGGCTGATAAGAATGATAAAGTGCAGGCAGGAGAAGGGTTTTTGCCTGTTAAGAGTCACCCTATTGGTGATGAGATCAGGCATTATTATGTTGATAATTCCGGTGATGTGCCAGAGCGTGTTCATTTCGAAGTAAGTGACGCGCGCGAGCCTTTACCATTTGAGAGAGTTAAGCTGCTGCTTTCTGAAATTGAGCAGTCTCTGTTAAATGGTGATGAAGCTCTCAAGGCCCAGCGGGCATCTCCGCCGGAAACAGTTTTAAGACTGCTTGAATAGGCAATATAGACATGCCGGAGGTGTATATGACAGATTTTGATAAAACATTCCTGACCGCTATAAATCAATTTGATAAAGAGCGGTCTGTTAGTATATGCCTGGAGATGCTTCAGCAGAATGCCATTAGTATCGAGACTCTCTATCTTGATATTTTAACACCTGCCTTGAATCGTCTGGTTTTCCCAGAGGATCAAGAGGATGATATGATTTGGAAGGAGCATCTGCAGTCAGCTATTGTTCGTTCTGTTATCGAGTCGGCTTATCCCTATGTTCTTTCAGAGCGGGAGAAGCGTAACACCATATCTGATAAGAAGGTCGTAGTGTTTTGCCCTGAGGAGGAGCAGCATGAGCTCGGCGCGAGAATGGCTGCTGATTTCTTTACGATCGCAGGCTATAAGACTACATATCTCGGAGCAAGAACGCCTGCTAATACACTTCTGAAAGCGCTTGAATCACTGGCGCCGGATATAGTTGTGATCAGCATAACGAATTCATTCAATCTTTTTGCTGCAAAACGCACTGTAGAACAGATCAGAAATCATATCAAGAATCCAATGAGAATCTACGCGGGTGGCAATGCCTGCAGTGATCCTGATTCAGCCTGCCACCAGCTGGGGATTGACGGAGTGATAAACGACCTGCGCAAAATTCTTAATGGCAACATGGAGGAAGCACAATGAATCAATTATCCTTTCGCATAGCCTGGCGCTTCCTCAAGTCCAGCAAAGGTCAGACGCTGCTCATTCTGCTTGGAATAACCATAGGAGTATCTGTTCAGATCTTCATTGGCTCTCTGATTGATGGCCTGCAGAAGTCTCTGGTTGATAATACAATTGGTCGCTCCTCACATATAACAGTTGAACCAGTTGGACGAGATGCGGATTTCGCCCGTGATGAAGCTATGATCGTCAAGCTTCAGGGTGACGGCAGAGCAGCGAAAATTGCTGAGTCATATAGTAATTCCGGCTTCATGGTCTATGAAGATGAGACATGGCCACTTGTTATCAGAGGCTTTGAAATTGAGGATGCTGATCGTATTTACAGATTTTCAGAATCCTTGGTTGAGGGCTCATTGCCACAGGCACAATATGAAGTAATGATCGGCAAGACTCTGGCCGACGAGGCACAGCTTAAGGTAGGCGATACATATTTGGCGATAAATCCTGCCGGTAACAGTCAAGAGTTCAAAGTGTCCGGAATTTTCGATCTTCAGGTAGCGTCGATCAATCAAACCTGGGCGATCATGGGGATCGGGGACGCGCAAGTATTGTTTGCGGCGGAAGATAGATTATCCGCGATTGAAATTCAAATTGATGATGTTTTCGAGGCTGACACAATCGCTGACGAATGGAAATCACTTATCGGTGAAGATGTTCAGATCACAAATTGGAAGGATCAGAACGCTTCTCTACTTAGTGGTCTGTCCGGTCAATCTGCGTCCAGCTATATGATACAGGTCTTTGTTTTGCTGGCTGTATTGCTTGGCATCAGCTCTGTACTTGCGATATCAGTCGTCCAGAAATCACGCCAGCTTGGAATTCTTAAGGCGATGGGTATCAAGGATCGTGCTGCCAGCTGGATATTTCTGGCGCAAGGCCTGATTCTTGGTGTGATTGGCTCCGTTCTTGGTACTGGTCTTGGTTTACTTCTCAATTGGTCGTTCTCAATCTTCGTCAAAAACCCGGATGGTACATCTCTGGTTCCGTTCTATTTTGACCCTGTATTTGTAATTCTTTCTATGGTAATCGCCATTATTGCGGCTACCTTTGCCGCGTTTATACCTGCACGAAAATCATCTAAGCTTAACCCGATCGAGGTGATCAAAAATGGCTGATCTGCTTAAACTAAATAAGATAAATAAAATTTATGGTGAGAAAATTAAGACACAGGTATTATTCGATGTTGATCTAAGCTTCGAGGCCCAGTCTTTTAACGCTATAATAGGTCAATCAGGCAGCGGCAAGTCTACTCTGATGAATATTATGGGCACCCTTGATAAGCCTACCAGTGGAGAAGTGCTGATAGATGGTATAAGCACTGCTAGCATGAAGAAGAATCAGCTGGCAGAACTAAGAAATCAAACGATCGGCTTCATATTTCAGTTCCATTATTTACTGCCTGAATTTACTGTTTTGGAAAATGTATTGATGCCGGCGCTTATCAAGAATGGTCGTACAGGCGATGCTGAACGTAAACGTGCGCTTGAGTTGATCGACATGGTTGGACTAACCCGCGTTAAAAATAATCTTGCCACTGATCTCTCAGGTGGACAACAGCAGAGGACGGCCATCGCCAGGAGCTTGATCAATGAGCCGAAAATAATACTTGGTGATGAGCCAACAGGTAACCTGGACTCGCAAACTACTGAATCAATATATTCGCTGCTAAGAGAAATAAACCATGAAATCAAATCGACTTTTATAATTATTACTCATGATCAGAGAATCGCCGAGAAGGCGGATCGTATACTTGAGATAAAAGACGGACGCATCAACCTGGATGTGTCTAAGTAATTTGCTATGGAGGTGCGTTTATGAGCAGAAGTTTTCGTTCAAGACTTACCGGGGTATTTGGCTATCCCGTAGATGAGAATCCTACTATCGTAATGCAGGAGGCCGCTTTTGCCGCTGCAGGAATAGACTGGCGATATTTGACACTGATGGTCAAGCCGGAAGCGTTGGCGGCAGCTGTTGAAGGAATGAGAGCGATGAATTTTGATGGGGTTAACTTAACGATCCCGCATAAAACCGCGATTATACCTCTTCTTGATGAAATTACAGAGAGTGCCAAGCTGATTGGAGCTGTAAATACTGTATATCGTGAAGGTGATAAACTGATTGGCACTAATACTGATGGCAAAGGCTTCGTCGAAGGCCTTAATCAGAGAGGGATCAAGCTTAAGAATCAACACCTGGTCATATTAGGCGCCGGCGGTGCTGCCAGAGCAATAGCAGTTGAGAGCGCGCTGGCAGGATGTGCCTCGATCACAATCATAAATCGCAATCAAGCACGAGGGGAATCGCTGAGAGATTTGATAAACCAGAAAACAGAGGCTCAGGCTGATTATGTTGAATGGGTCCCCGGAGTTAGAATTCCCGCATGTGATATTTTGATCAATGCTACAAATGTTGGATTATATCCAGACGAATCCTGCCCGGATATCAGATTAGATGATATATCATCAGGCATGATCGTTCAGGATATTATACCCAACCCGGCAATCACACCATTTCTCAAAGAGGCTGAAAAACGTGGAGCTACTGTGTTTGACGGTCTGGCTATGTTGGTCTACCAAGGCGCGATCGCTTTTGAACTATGGACTGGTGTCGAGCCCTCGACTGACATAATGAAGCAAGCTCTTGAGGAAGCTTTCGCTTGAAATTATTCCGAGAATAAAGCATTTACAATTTCAGCTGTCTCGAAACGGATTAGTAACCGGTGAGAGGCAGCTTTTTTGTGCTGTTTGTTGCGTTCGGGGGCGGTGTAGGCGGTGGCGTGCCACTTTGACTGCGTTTGGGGCCAGGCAGTGCCACTTTGACCCCCGGTTGTGCCACTTTGATTTGTGCTGGTAAAAGCCGTCCTAACGCAGTTAT
>CAZSLR010000074.1:2923-9396 GCA_964607635.1 uncultured Oscillospiraceae bacterium | reverse complement strand
TGGTCTCCCACACGCCCCTCAAACGTGCGCGTCTGCCAGTTCCGCCATGGCCGCATTTCCAGTGATTATAATTGCTGGTGAGGAAGTTTCTGTGTTCAGCATGAGCAATTATAATCATCAGGTATATGGTTTGTCAAGGTAATGATCAGCAAATTACTGTACATTTTTTTGGTAAGCTCTAAAAGATAATGAGGTGCTGTTACTGTGATAAATTTAAGTCCATGAGTGGATCGATAATCCATTTCCGTATTCTATCAGCCCGCCATATGGAGGAAGCTCAATCGTTCTGCTGCCAAATCTGAAGCTTTTCGTTTGCGCGCTGCGGTTGAAAGCCGCAAGAACGTGATCTGGACCTTCGACTCTTCGACCAAATACATCCAAACCTTCATCGCCAAGCCTCCGTTCAAAGACAAAAATATCCTCGTCTGTCAGAAGAGGCTGATAAAATCCTGTTCTTAAAACAGGCAGCTTGTTCCTGAGTCTGCCGATTCTGCCGAACCATTTTACCAGCTTTGAATTCTCCTTGCCCCAAGGGTAAGTTCTTCTGTTAAATGGATCGCGATAGCCCTCCATACCAGTTTCATCACCATAATAGATCGCGGCAATACCTGGATAAGCGATCTGCAGCATTACAGCCAGTCTGAGCAGCGATTCCCCACGTTTTCTAGCAGAAGGCGACAGCTTGGTCTTTTGCTGTGCCTCGCGGCTGCCTGGGTCCGGTATACCAGCTATCGAAGTAATTGCCCGCGGGATATCATGACTACTGATGAGATTCATACTACTGTAAAAGCTTACAACAGGATAATGCTCCCTGATAAGCTCAAGCTCATTTAGCATATCTGCCGCGTTATGATGTCCTGCCAACCAGCCGATCAGTGCGTTTCTAAACGGATAGCCCATAATACAATCGTGTGTTCTGCCGAAAATGAAATCACGGTACTTGCCGTAGCTTACCTTGCGGCTTGCGTCCTCCCATACCTCACCCATGATAATCGAATCAGGTCTGGCACCTAAGGCCGCACGCCTGACATCGCGCAGGAAGCTGTCCGGCAGCTCATCTGAAACATCCAGACGCCAGCCGGATGCCCCAGCCTGCAGCCAGCGTCTTATGATTCCATCATCACCAGTCATATAATGCCTATAGCTTAGATCGTGCTCGTTAACGCTCGGCAGATCTGGAAATCCCCACCAGGAATCGTAAAAAATGTCATTTCCACGCTGATGGAAGTTATACCAGCTTGTATATTCTGAGCAATGCGAATCCCCATTATGATCAACAGCCTCCTGCCAGGCACCATCAGTTTCGTATCGTCCCAGCTTATTGAAATATCTGCTGTCAGCTCCCGTATGACTGAAAACACCATCGAGAATTATCTTAATACCACGTTTCTCAGCAAGTGCGCATAGCTCACGAAAATCAGCCTCTGAACCAAGAATTGGATCTATCTGTTCATAGTCACCAGTATCATAACGATGATTGGAGCGCGATTTAAAAATTGGATTCAAATATATTATAGTGGTACCAAGCTGCTCAATATGATCCAGCTTCTCGATAATTCCTCTTAGTGAACCACCGTAAAAGTCACAAGCAATATAGCCTGTCTCTGGGTGTCCCTGAATATCTACATCAGACTCCCACTCATGATGCCAGATTCTCTCAGGATAATTCCCTGCACCAATCATTTTTTCTGGTGTATAATCAGATCCTCGATTAAATCTGTCAGGAAAAATTTGATACATAACAGCACCAGGCAACCAGGCAGGTACTGAGAAGTTTCTTAGATGAACAGTAACCTGAAAAGGTGCAGGGGTCATGGATTCGCCAGGCAAAAAATTAGGTCTGGTAGGACTAAAGCGGCCGCAGCCATCCTTTTTCTCCAAATCAGATGTATACCAGGTTCTGCTATTATTTACTTCTATCTCGAACCAATAAAAAAACAATCCCGGCTCGGATGGCATATCACAAACCGCGCTGTACCAGACAGAATCTGTACCTATTGGTTCCGCGATGTCATCATGATGATCAGACTTGACTTGAGCACTCTGCCTTCGTAGCCGCAGACGGCTCTCACTAAATGAATCCAGCCCGTAAGCATAACAAAGATAAACAGCTTGTACAGAATCTCCCTGCGGTTCGACCCGCAGGGAGAAACGTATGGCCGTGTCAATTGATACTGCTCCATATGGCCTGCGATAGGCCAGAGAGCGGCTGTTATGATATGCAAACATTAATTACCATCCTGACTAAATGTTGGCCCGAAGAAGCTCCTCATACAGGTCAGCATAAGCCTGTGCTGAGCGCGTCCATGAATAATCTCCTGCCATCGCCCTGTTTACTATTCCTTGCCAGGCCTCGGGAGACTCCCTATAGACTTCACAGGCGTACTTGGTAGTAAACAAAAACTCATGTGCGTTAATATTGGCAAAGGAAAAACCGGTGCCTGAACCTTCGTATTGATTATACGGTTCAACCGTGTCAACTAGTCCACCGGTTTCGCGTACAACAGGTATTGTACCATAACGCATTGATATCAGCTGAGACAATCCACAAGGCTCAAACAATGATGGCATAAGAAACATATCGGCACCAGCATATATCCTGTTTGAGAGCGGCTGACTGAAGGTCAGGCAGGCGGCCATCTTATCAGGGTATTTTGCTGCTGCTTCCCTAAGTGTGTTTTCATAGTCAGGATCACCAGTACCAAGAAGCACAAACTGCAGATCTTCTTCCAGCAGCTCATCCAAAATATGTAGCAGCAGGTCAAGCCCTTTCTGATCGACGAGGCGTGTTATCATCGCCGCCACAGGCACATCAGCTCTTACCGCAAGTCCGAGCTCCTCCTGCAAAGCTCTTTTACAGGCAGCCTTACCTACTCTCCAGCTCTCGATATCATAATTCTCTATCAGCTGAGTATCAGAAGACGGATCGTATGCATCGGTATCTATTCCATTCAAAATTCCGCTTAGCTTCCAGCCCTGTTCGTGTAAAACACCATCAAGCCCTTCACCAAAATATGGTGTCATGATCTCACTGGAATATGTAGGTGATACTGTTGTGATTCTGTCTGAATAAACAAGACCACTCTTCATAAAATTGGGCGCTCCATCCTTCAAAACGCCGTTTTCTGTAAGATAACGCTCAGGAATATCAAGAAGGTCCAATATTCTCTCGCGGCCATGAATGCCCTGGTACTTGAGATTATGAATGGTAAAAACAGTTCTTACCTGCTCATGCTTGCCATACGGTCTGTAATTAGCGTCCAGCAGGCATGGTATCATGCCGCATTGCCAGTCATTCAAATGAAGTATATTAGGTTCGAAGCCCATCGGCTCTCCCATCGCGTCGATTACTGCCAGTTGGAAAAAGCTGAAGCGTTCTATATCAAAGGAATACTCAATATATAGCTGGTCATGTCCAAAATAGTACTCATTATCAATGAAGTACAAAGGCACCCCATTGAAATCCATAGTCAATAGACCGCTGTACATCGTACGCCAACCGAGCTTAAGCATAGACCAGCGCACAAATTTCAGCTGATCCTCATATTTGTCCTTGATGCCCTTATAAAGCGGCATAATAACACGAACGTCGTGACCTATCTGCCGCAGGCTTCTTGGCAAAGCTCCGGCAACATCGCCTAAACCGCCCGATTTCGCCAATGGCGCCAGCTCAGAAGTCGCAAACAGAATATTCAAACAATCGCCCCCTTACCAATAACAACAGGATAATCTGCCTGACCAAGCAATTTGATGCCTGGTCTGATAACACAGTTCTTATCAATAATTACGTTTTCGAGTTCAACGCCCTCTGATACATGGACATCCTGCATGATAACGCAATTCTTTATGATCGCATGCTTTGAGATTCTGACGCCACGAAACAGCATACTGTCCTTGACCTCACCCATGATGCTGCAGCCGTCTGATATTAATGAGTTTTCAACAACATTTCCCTCATAATACAGCGTCGGGGCCTCGTCTTTTACCTTAGTATAAACCGGCAGGCCTGACCAGAACATTTCCTTGCGTACTGATTCTTCGAGCAGCCGCATCGTCGCTGAAAAATATGTGGGGATCGAGTTGATGCGCAGTGTCAGTCCCTTGTACTCATAGCCCTTGATTTTGTACTGCTCATACTTTTTTAGCAGATACTCAATTGAGAAATCATGCTCGCCTCTGGCAATTGATTCCTCGACCAGATCTATCAGCAACTCGCGGTCCAGGATCATAACGCCCAGTGAACAACGCGTTGTTGATGGTTTAGCCGGATTGATCATCATGTCTCGCAGATATCCTCTGCGATCGAGATCAAGCAGTACACTGGGCGATCCGTATTTTACGCCATCACGATTGTACATAATAGACATGTCCGCACCGGACTCCTCATGCTTGGTAACGAACTCATTGAAGGTGTTATTGAATATTATGTTGCTGTCCGCGAGTATTGCGTATTTCTGATTATTGGACTGGAAAAAATTAAGAAGACCAGTGAGATCATCAACCTCTCCGCCTTTGTCAACATTTACTGAGTTTATATACGGCGGCAAAAGTGACAAGCCCTGCTTCTTGCGATCCAGATCCCATGAGCTGCCGGTCCCCAGATGATCCATCAACGATTTGTATTTGTTTAGCGCTATTACACCGACACTGTTAATGCCGGAATTTACCATATTGGAGAGCATGAAATCGATTATTCTATAGCGTCCGCCGATCGGCATCGCAGCAAGTGCTCTTGGTTTGCTCATTTCTCCAAGAACTATTCTCTTATGATCAGCCAGAATTAGGCCCATCGCATTTATAAACATGGCTATTTACCTCCTGCTTTCTGCTGTCAGCGTACTCTGAATGAATACTCGATGATTTCGTCAGATTCGACACCTTCACCTAGTTCGATCATACAGTTGCCAGGTATTTGAACGCCTTCACGAATACACAAACCACGTTCAAACACTGTAATACCGCCTTCACATAGCTTTTTGTTAACATATTTGCTCTCAGCGTCAACATCAGCGCCAACACGTACGTTTTTGCCGATAATAGTTTCGAAACCAACAATACACTTGTTTACATATGCGCCTGAGCGGATTGTTACTCCCGGCATAAGGATCGAATCCTTGACGATCGCGCCTTTCTCCACAGTGACACTATTGGAAAGCACGCTATGCTCAACGGTACCATAAATGTTGCAGCCATCGGTTAGTGCGCTGTTAATGATCTTAGCGCCCTTGGAAATGTAATGAGCCGGCTTGATAGGGTTTCTACTGTAAATACGCCAGCTTCTGTCCATGAAGTTAATTTCCTCCGGCCGATCGAGAATATCCATATTAGATTCCCAAAGACTGGTTATGGTACCAACATCCTTCCAGTAGCCGCAGAATCTATAAGCCTGCAGCTTCATGCCGTCATCCAGCATTGAAGGGATAATATTCTTGCCGAAATCATGGCTTGACTTGGGATCGGCTTCATCTTCCATCAGTTTCTGGCGTAATGATTTCCAGTTGAAAATATAAACTCCCATTGAAGCCAGATTACTCTTGGGATTCTTGGGTTTCTCTTCAAACTCGATAACTCTGCCTGTTTCGTCAGCATTCATCAGGCCGAAGCGAGATGCTTCCTCCCAGGGAACCTCAAAAACAGCTATTGTTGCCTCGGCGCCTTCTTTTATATGGCTGCGAAGCATATTAGCGTAATTCATCTTGTAAATATGGTCACCCGAGAGAATAAGCACATAATTAGGGTCATAGTTTTCAATAAATTCAATATTCTGGTAAATCGCGTTGGCTGTGCCCTTATACCAATCACTTCTTGCAGAGCTCTGATAAGGCGGCAGTATATAGGCGCCTCCATTGTTCCTGTCCAGATCCCAGGAGTGTCCATTTCCAATATATGTATTAAGTGCAAGTGGCTGATACTGTGTGAGTACACCTACAGTTTCAATGCCAGAATTAGTGCAATTGCTTAGTGGAAAATCAATGATCCGATAACGACTGCCAAAAGGAACCGCAGGTTTCGCGATATGTTTAGTCAGTGCTCCCAGTCTTGATCCTTGTCCACCGGCGAGAATCATTGCAACGACTTCCTGACGTGCCATGGCCATGTTAATACCTCCTAAAAATCTATTCAGTTTCTCAGTTCACAACAGATTAATATAATTCCGCTATTAACTGTTATTATAACTCATTGGCGATTTTGCACAACAAAAAGAGCGGCATGTGCCGCTCTTTTAATATTGTGCATATTATTAAGAAAAAATTACTGTGAGGTCTAACAATTTACTTTTTCTCAGCGAATCCTTCACCCTTGGTAAAAACCTCTAATTCAGCCGGAATCAGATGATGATGTCGCTCCGGCAGGACTTCTGACAAGGCTTCCTCAAACTTGTCGCGGCTTATACAGCCACTGGCAGCGGACAAACAACCAAGCAGATACACGATCGCGAAATTCATATTTCCATCTTGATTCGCCAGCTCTGA
>CAZSLR010000074.1:0-2823 GCA_964607635.1 uncultured Oscillospiraceae bacterium | reverse complement strand
CAAGCAGATACACGATCGCGAAATTCATATTTCCATCTTGATTCGCCAGCTCTGACGCAGGAATTCTGATGAAAATAATATCCTCACGATTTGGAACTGAATGTACAAGTGTACTATCAACTATAATTAGACCTCCCGGCTTAACCATGGGGGCAAATTTTTCCAGAGACGGTCCGTTAAGTGCGATCAATGCATCAATATCATTTATGACAGGTGAGCCAATGACAGTGTCGGATATTACAACACCACAGTTTGCTGTTCCACCTCTCATCTCAGGACCATATGACGGGAACCAGGAAACTTCATGATCATTTAGAAGCGCTGCGGTCGCGATGATACGACCGGCAGACAATACACCTTGTCCACCGAAACCAGCTACAACGATTGAATAATCTGAAAAAGCCATTATTTTTGCACCTCCAGATCCTTGCCTCTGAATACACCGAGCGGATATTTCTTCATCATATTCTCTTCCAGCCACTTAATAGCGTTTACAGGATCTATACCCCAGTTGGTTGGACATGTAGATAATATTTCGACCATTGAGAAGCCTAAGCCTGCCTGCTGTACCTGGAACGCTTTTCTAATCGCACGCGCGGCATTTTTGATTTCCTTGAAGCTGTTAACTGAAACTCTCTCAACATAAACAGCTCCTTCAAGCGTCGCGATCATCTCACTGACATTTATCGGATAGCCCTGGACCTGCGGATCACGACCAAACGGTGATGTTGTAGTTTTCTGACCAATAAGAGTAGTTGGCGCCATTTGACCAGAAGTCATACCATAAATTGCGTTATTGACAAAAAAAGTACTGATCTTCTCGCCTCTGGCAGCTGCATGAACTATCTCGGCTGTACCGATAGCAGCAAGATCACCATCTCCCTGATATGTAAAAACTGTTTTGTCAGGATGAACTCTTTTTATTCCTGTTCCCACAGCGGGAGCCCGACCATGAGATGCCTGTACCATGTCACAGGCGAAATACTCATAATTATTATACGTGCAGCCAACAGGGGATACTCCAATTGTAGTTTCGAGTATATCAAGGTTGCACATTGCCTCGGCAATTAATCTATGAATAACTCCATGTGTACAGCCAGGGCAATAATGCATCGGCTTATCAATGAGTCCCTCTGTTCTGCTGAATACCTTATCCATTTATCCTTCCCCTTATCTGCCAGCGATTGCTCTGATCTGATTCAGAATTTCCTTCTGCGACGGCAGATTGCCGCCCATTCTGCCATAGAACTCGACAGGCTTACGCCCGTTTACAGCCAGCCTCACATCCTCAACCATCTGACCTGCGTTCAGCTCAACCGTCAGTAGTGCCTTAACATTTTCAGAAGCGGCGACCGCAGCAATTGTTTCTGTTGGGAAAGGCCATAAGGTTATGGGCCTGATCATTCCTACCTTGATTCCTTCGGCTCTTGCCTGTCGGATGACATTGCGGCAGATGCGGCTGGCAATACCAAACGCAGCAATAACTACTTCGGCATCCTCACACTGGAGAACCTCTACTCGAACCTCTTTTTTCTCGATCTCTTTGTACTTTTTCTGGAGCTTATTATTTAGAGCCTCCATAACATCAGGGTTGATGTAAATAGAGGTTATCTCATTATGTTCTTCTCTTCCCTGCCTGCCGGTGACAGCCCATTCCTTACCAACCTCATCGATTGGTTCTTCATCTCTGAAGGTAACAGGCTCCATCATCTGACCAAGCGTTCCGTCACCAAGTATCAACACAAGATTTCTGTACCTGTCGGCCAGATTAAAAGCTTCAACGGTCATCTCATAAAGCTCTTGAATGCTGGCAGGTGCCAGTACAATGTTGCGGTAGTCTCCATGACCGCCGCCCTTGGTCGCCTGGAAATAATCGCCCTGTGCCGGCAGAATTCCACCAAGCCCCGGTCCGGTTCTGACAATGTTTACCACTACAGCAGGCAGCTCAGCACCAGCGATATAAGAGAAGCCCTCTTGCTTAAGGCTGATTCCCGGGCTTGAGCTGGTGGTCATAACTCTGGCACCTGCAGCAGCAGCGCCATAGACCATATTAATAGCAGCGATCTCACTCTCAGCCTGCAGGATAGTACCTGAGACCTCTGGCATACGCTTAGCCATATAATGCATAATTTCAGTCTGTGGAGTTATCGGGTAGCCGAAATAATGTCTGCATCCTGCTCTAACCGCAGCCTCGGCAATAACTTCATTGCCCTTCATCAATACACGTTTACTCATTACTAATGCTCCTCCTATTTCCAGACCTCAATAACATTATCGGGACATATTGTCGCGCACATAGAGCAGCCAATACATTTGTCCATTTCCTCAACACCAGCCGGATGATAGCCCTTGATGTTTAGCTCAGATGTTTTAAGACTGATAATTTTCTTCGGACATACCGAAACGCATAAACCGCAGCCCTTGCAGCGATCTTCCCTAAATTCAACCTTTGCCATTATATACCTCCTGCATCAAGCTCTGTTCCAGCCAGCAAAACCAATCGCATAACTATACTCAAAGCTACAACTCAATTCAAGCAAACCATCTATAAATATACATAAATACGAATAATATATACGAGTTGCCAGAGATTGCACTAATCTATTATATGTTTGTCTTCCACTGGAATCAACTATCTATTACATTTTTACAAACGATCATCAGACGGATAATAGATAGTCTTCTCCATTCTAAGCACTGGTATTTCTGCCTGTGAAAAAGTCCAGTCAGGCTCCGTATACTCCCCCATTATAGTGATCAGTTTAATCGGAATATCAAGAATCTTAGAGGCAGCCGAAACAACCTCCCAGCCTTCCTCAACCA
>CAZSLR010000073.1:0-9403 GCA_964607635.1 uncultured Oscillospiraceae bacterium | reverse complement strand
CGTGTACATATGGGCGTCGCTGTTGATACTCCACGTGGACTGATGGTGCCAACTATATTTAATTCTGACCTGATGTCTCTTTCACAGCTATCAGCCGCAGTTAAGGAATCAGTGACAGCCTGCCAGTCAGGCACGATCAGCCCGGACAATCTCCAGGGTGGTACTTTTACCGTTACCAATTTAGGAACACTCGGAATTGAGAGCTTCACACCGGTCATTAATCCGCCTCAGACCTGTATACTCGGCGTTTGCGGCATCACAACCAAGGTGCGCGAGGTAAATGGCGAGATCAAGACATATCCATCAATGGGCTTGTCTCTGACCTTCGACCACAGGGCGATCGATGGCGCACCTGCTGCCAGATTCCTTAAGGATCTGACAACTGTTTTGGAAAATTTTTCGCTGCTGTTGATGCAGTAAGCAAGGAGGCAAATTTAGTATGTATGATTTGATCGTACTCGGCGGTGGCCCCGGTGGCTATCTGGCTGCCGAGAGAGCTGGCGAAGCAGGTCTTAACACATTGCTGATCGAGAAGAACAAGCTCGGCGGCGTCTGTCTTAATGAGGGCTGTATTCCATCCAAAACACTCTTGAACAGCGCGAAAATTTATGATCATGCTGTCCACGGTGAGAAATATGGTGTTACTTCTACAGGTGCTGCGATTGATCAGGCAGCGGTCGTAGCTCGTAAGAACAAGGTAGTTAAAAACCTGGTTTCCGGTATCCGCTCGCAGCTCAAGAGCAAGAAGGTTACTATTAAGGAAGGCCTCGGCGTAATTGCAGGCCGTTCTGCTGATGGCACCATCACAGTGCAAGTCGGCGAAGAGAGCTTCGAGGGCAAGCGTTTGCTGATAGCTACCGGATCAGAGGCAGTTGTACCACCAATTCCTGGTGTGCGTGAAGGTATACAGGATGGTTCCGTTGTCACCAACCGCGAGATCCTGGATCTTGAGAAGATTCCAGCGACAATGGTAGTTGTTGGCGGTGGTGTAATAGGACTGGAAATGGCGAATTATTTCAGCACTGTCGGCTCCAAGGTCACCGTTGTCGAAATGCTCGATCACATAGCTGGTGCTGCTGACCGCGAGCTAGCTGAAATATTGCAGAAAAGCTTCGAGAAAAAAGGCATCGTGTTCCATCTCGGCTGTCAGGTCACAGAGGTAAAAGGCGGCAAGGTCAGCTTCAAAACTCCTGATGGTAAGATCGAGCAGGCCGATTCAGAGGTAACTCTGATGAGTGTCGGCAGAAGAGCTGTTACACAGGGCTTCGGTCTGGAAAACATACCTGTTCTGGTTGAGCGCGGGCGTATTGTTACCGATGCTCAGGGTCGTACCAATGTTTCTGGTGTATATGCTGTCGGTGATGTCAATGGCGTATGGATGCTGGCGCATGCTGCCTATCGTGAGGCGGAGGTCGCTATCAATACGATTATTGGTAAGAAGGACATCATGAGATATCAGGCTATGCCATCTGTTATATACACTAATCCGGAAATGGCCTTCGTCGGAGAGACTGAGGAGACCTGTAAGGATAAGGGTATCAAATATAAGAAGGTTACGCTGCCGATGAATTACAGTGGACGCTATATGGCGGAAAATGAGGCAGGCGAGGGCTTGATCAAGCTACTGATCGACCCAGAGCATCAGAGATTGCTCGGCTGCCACATGATTGGCAGCTATGCTTCTGAGATCATACTCTCGGCAGGTATTCTGGTTGAAACTGAAATGCGTATTGATCATATGAAAGAACTGATTTTCCCTCACCCGACTGTGGGCGAGATAATTCGTGAAGCAATATTTCACAGCTGATATTAAGCGGAGGTAAGAACATGGCCAAACAATTATTTGTAAAACCGGAAGATGTAAGAGCACCAGGCTGGATCGAATTTGAGAAGATTCCAGTAAATCAGTATCAGAAGAAGCCCAGTGAAGAAGCTGGCAACTTCTCCAAGGATGATCTGCTAAGAATCTATCGTGATATGCGCATGATTCGTGAGTTTGAGAACATGCTCTATTCGATTAAGACAACCAATAGCTACAATGGACTGGAATATAATAATCCAGGTCCGGCCCATCTGTCGATCGGACAGGAAGCAGCTGCTGTTGGACAGGCTTATCATCTTGATAAAAATGATTTCATCTTCGGCTCACATCGCAGCCATGGTGAGATTATCGCTAAGAGTCTGTCGGCAATAGAGAAGCTTTCTGATCAGGAGCTGCTAGACATCATGGAAGGCTTCCTCGAAGGCGCTATCTGGAAAATAATCGAGAAAAATAACGCCGGTAAGGACCGCTCAGTCAAGGAAATGGCAGTTGATTTCCTGATATACGGAACACTGGCAGAGGTATTTGCTAAGAACACCGGTTTCCACAAGGGCCTTGGTGGTTCTATGCATGCCTTCTTCCTGCCCTTCGGCGTTTATCCAAACAATGCGATCGTTGGTGGTTCGGCTGATATTTCAGTTGGTGCTGCGCTTTACAAGAAGATCAATAGCAAACCAGGAATCGTTATCTGTAATATCGGTGACGGTTCCATGGGCTGCGGCCCTGTCTGGGAAGGCCTGATGATGTCTGCGATGGATCAGTTCCAGACACTATGGGAAGGTGATATGAAGGGCGGCCTGCCGCTGATCTTCAATATCATGAATAACCAGTACGCAATGGGCGGTCAGACACGCGGTGAGACAATGGGCTATGATTTTGTTGCCAGAATCGGTGCCGGTGTTAACCCTGAGCAGATGCATGCTGAGCGTATTGACGGTTATAATCCAATGGCTGTTATTGACGCTATGTCAAGAAAAATGGATATACTGAAGAAGAAAAACGGACCTGTTCTGCTGGATACAGTTACATATCGTTATGCAGGTCACTCACCTTCAGATGCTGATTCATACCGCACTGCTGAGGAGAAGGAGGCATGGGAGAGAGAGGATTCGATCCAGGCTTTCCGTGCAGATCTGATTATGGCCGGTGTTGCGTCAGAAGCTGATTTCGAAGCTGTTGATGAGTTTGTTGTCGGTACTGTAACTTCAGCGGTAGCTCTTGCTATCGATCCTGAGATATCCCCACGTATGGATCTGCATAAAAACCCGGATGCGATCGAGAAGATCATGTTCTCAAACCAGAAGGTTGCCAAAATGGAGGACCGTCCTGTCGACATGCTGCAGACACGTGAGGAAAACTTCCGTGTTCAGCAGATTGCCCGCAAATCACGTTTCGCGTTTGATGAGAACGGTAAGCCGGTTTCCAAAAACAAAGTGTACCAGCTGCGTGATGGTCTTTTCGAAGCAATTCTCGATAAATTCTATGAGGATCCCACTCTTGTAGCTTACGGTGAAGAGAATCGTGATTGGGGCGGTGCTTTTGCTGTATACCGTGGCCTGACTGAGGCTGTTCCTTATCATAGACTTTTCAATTCTCCTATTTCAGAGGGGGCTATCGTTGGTTCTGCGGTTGGTTATGCCATGAGCGGCGGTCGTGCTCTGGTCGAGCTGATGTATTGTGACTTCCTGGGCCGTGCCGGAGATGAGGTTTTCAATCAGCTGCCAAAATGGCAGGCTATGTCAGCTGGTATTCTCAAGATGCCCGTAGTTGTCCGCGTTTCAGTTGGTTCCAAATATGGTGCCCAGCATTCACAGGATTGGACTTCGCTTTGTGCTCAGATTCCTGGACTCAAGGTCGTCTTCCCGGTCACACCTTACGATGCCAAGGGTCTCATGACCGCGGCTCTTAATGGAACAGACCCTGTTCTCTTCTTCGAGAGTCAGAGAATCTATGATATCGCTGAGCAGTTCCATGAGGGCGGTGTTCCTGAGCAGAGCTACGAGGTTGAGATCGGCGAGCCTGATGTCAAGAGAGCCGGTTCTGACTTAACCATTCTAACTATTGGTGCAACACTGTATCGTGCGCTTGATGCAGCCAAAATATTTGAAGAAAAGTACGGTATCAGCGTCGAAGTTATTGATGCCCGCACCATGGTTCCCTTTAATTATGAATTGGTAATGGAATCTGTTAAGAAGACTGGTAAAATTATAGTTGCAGGCGATGCTTGCGATCGTGGCTCATATCTTAGCGATCTGGCTAGAAATATCAATGATCTTTGCTTCGATGACCTCGATGCCCCAGCGGTCGTTCTTGGTTCACGCAACTGGATCACTCCTGCGTTTGAATTGGAAGAGCATTTCTTCCCGCAGGCTGACTGGTTTATCGATGCATATCATGAGAAGATCCAGCCTATCGATGGCTATGTAGCCAAACAGAGCTTCAATGATGTTGAGATCATACGCAGAAATAAACTCGGCGTCTGATCCGGATAAAATCCAACAATGACATCCGTCCGGCGCGATCTGTGCCGGACGGTTAGTCATAATAAGACTATGACAAAAAGAGGTGCCTGATGGATCATAAAATATTCGATCAGCTGATTGAACAGCTGAATGCTCCGAAGGAACAGGATAGACTGCAGGCTTTGCAGTCTCTTCGTGATTTGGTGGATCAAGGAGAGATCAGCAAACCGTCGGCTGATCGTGATGTAAACAATCATATTCATTCGACGTACTCGTTCTCACCCTACTCTCCGACAAAAGCAGTGTGGAAGGCCTGGGAAGCCGGACTTGCTACTGCAGGAATCATGGATCACGATTCAATCGCAGGCGCGATGGAGTTTATCGCGGCCGGCCGGATAATGGATCTGCCGACTACGATCGGCGCGGAGTGCAGAGCTTCCTTTGCCGACACGGCTTTTGCCGGGATGCGAATTAATAATCCTGATCAGAAGTCTGTTGCCTATATAGCACTGCATGGAGTTCCGCACAGTCAGATAGATGCGCTGGACAGGTTTTTCCTGCCGATCAGAAAATCGCGCAGCATTCGTAACAGAATGATGACTGCTAAGCTTAACGAGCTGCTTAAGCCAGCTGAGCTTCATATCGATTATGATCTGGATGTTAAGAGTATTTCTTTATACCAGCAGGGTGGTGAGGTCACCGAGCGTCATCTACTCTATGCTGTTGCACTCAAGCTGCTTGAGCGTTTCGGTGCGGGCAGTGGACTGACAGATTTTCTGAGCAGCAAGCTTGGTATTGCTGTTTCTGATAAGGCTGCGGCTCAGCTTACAGATGGTGGTAATCCTCATATCGCTTATGACCTGCTTGGTCTTCTTAAGAGTGATCTGGTGGAGAAGTTTTACATTGATGCCGATGATGAGGAATGTCCGCCAATCGCAGATGTTGTGAAGTTCGCGGCTGATCATGGTATTGTTTTGGCTTATCCATATCTAGGTGACATCACGAGCTCAGTAACCGGAGACAAGAAGGCGCAGAATTTTGAAGACAGCTATTTGGATGAGTTGTTCGTTGAACTTAAGAAGCTTGGTTTTATGGCAGTTACTTATATGCCGTCCAGAAATACCCGCGAGCAGCTTGAGAGACTGAAGGGACTATGCGATAAGCATGGCTTGTTCCAGATAAGTGGAGAGGACATCAATCAGCCGCGTCAGGCGTTTATCTGCGAGGCGATGCGCGATCCGTTCTTCGCCAACCTCTACGACGCGGCCTTGGCCTTGATCGGACATGAGCTTACGGCCACTGATGATTTGGATGACGGTATGTTCTCTGATAAAACTATAGAAAAACTGGGCAAGCTGGAAAAGAGAATAGAGCATTTCCGTGACCAGGCGTTTGATCGCCATAATAAGTCCAGAAAAGAGGGTTATTGATGAATCAGCCATATTTCGAAAAGTATAAGGAACGACTGGATGCTTTTACCAGAATGTCAATGACATCCGGCAGCAGATCTGATTATGTACAGGGCGGCGGCGGCAATACATCCTGCAAGCTAGATGATCGGCTGATGGCGATAAAAGCTTCCGGCTACAGGATCGATCAGATTCGCCCGGACAAAGGCTATGCTGTCATGGATTATTCCAAGCTAAGAGATTTCTACGGTAATACTGATCCAGCGCAGCTTGAAGATGTTGAGAAGCAGGGTTCTGCTGTTGCCAAGGACGCTACGATTCAGGTGCCTGAGCTGGATGCTCTTCGTCCCTCTGTTGAGGCAGGCTTTCACTCGATGCTGGATACCTTTGTCCTGCACAGCCATTCAGTATACGCAAATCTTATTACCTGTTCAGATCAGGGCAGAGAGATCGCTCAGAAGCTGATGACCTCGATCGGCATGGGATATGCCTATGTGCCATATATTAATCCAGGAGCACAGCTTACTTTTGCCATTGCCTCAGCGCGTGAGGCAGCGAGGGATGCTGATGGTAAACTCCCACAGGTTATTTTTATGGAGAATCATGGTCTGATCGTTACGGCGGATGACGCTGATGCATGTCTGGTCCTTCATGACAAGGTGAACGAGGCTATCCGTCACTTCTTCAGCCTGGCTGAAAATGCCTGGCCGGAGGCTGAGGTTGCCGCAGCAGGTGAGAATGATCTTAAGTCAAATACCGGCTGGCTAAGAGATCAGCTTAAAAATATCTGTTGGTCTGTTGATATGTTTACGTCTGAGGCTCTTTATCCTGATCAGCTTGTTTTTCTGGCTGGACAGGTGCGAGAAGTCGAAGAGGGCGGCCTGGAACAGTGGCTGGCGTCTGGTGCGACCGCTGAAGAAAAATGTGTATTGTTCAGACAGACTGGTGAAGTCTTTTACCAGTGTAAGGAGCAAGAAGCTCTTACTATCGATCAGACTCTGATCGCTATATTGTTCATTCACAAGTATATAAAGGCTCAGGGCTATACGGTCAAGCTTATGAGTGAGGCCGGCAAGAGCTTCATCAGCAATTGGGAAAGTGAGAAATACCGCAAATCAGTTGCGGAGAAATGATTCATCAAGACGAGGAGGAACAATAATGTCAGACAAGAAGCAACTGCTCGCCTTCGATTTCGGTGCCTCTAGCGGCCGTGCCATGCTTGGCAGCTTCGATGGACAGAAAATCGATCTTCAGGAGATTCATCGTTTTGCCAATGATCCGGTCATGGTTAATGGAACTCTCTACTGGGATGTACTCAGATTGTTCCATGAAATCAAGCAGGGTCTGATCAAGGCGAAGGGCTATGGCAAGATCGACAGCCTTGGAATCGACACCTGGGGTGTAGATTTCGGTTTGGTTGACGAGTTCGGACAGCTTGTGGCGAATCCGGTTCATTACCGTGATACCAGAACACAGGGTATGATAGAGAGGGTTTTTGAGATTATTCCCAAGGAAGAGCTATATCAGAGAACGGGAATACAATTTATGTTCTTCAATTCCATTTTCCAGATGGCTGCTCTTCTGGATAAGCGACCTGACCTGATCGAGCGCGCCGAGACCGCTTTGTTTATGCCTGATCTGCTGCTCTATTTGCTGACCGGTCGCAAGAAAGCTGAATATACAATGGCTTCGACAACACAGCTTCTCGACCCGGTAAAAGGCGAGTGGGCTTATGATCTGATCGATCGTCTTGGTCTTCCTCGCAGACTATTCTGTGAGCTTGAGGACGCTGGCTCAAAAGCTTTGCCTCTATCAGCTGAGCTCTGTGAGGAGCTTGGTATCGATCCGATTGAAACTATCGCTGTTGCATCTCATGATACAGCCTCAGCTGTGGTTTCCGTTCCGGCTCAGGAGGAGGATTTTATCTATATCAGCAGCGGCACCTGGTCACTGATGGGCATCGAAAGCGATAAGCCTCTGATCAACGATAAATCCTTCGAATACAATTTTACTAATGAGGGCGGCTATGGCCGGAAAACACGCTTCCTGAAGAATATTATGGGTCTTTGGCTGATTCAGGAATCAAGACGTCAATGGATCAGAGAGGGCGAGGAAGTAAGTTATGCGGATATGGAGCGTGAGGCTCTTACCTGCAAACCATTCCAATGCCTGATAGATGTTGATGACCTGTCATTGTCGACACCCGGTAATATGCCGAAACGTATCAAAAAGCTCTGTGAGCAGACCGGCCAATATGTCCCACAGACCAGGGGAGAGGTCGTTCGCTGCATCTATGAGAGTCTGGCTCTTAAGTACCGTGCGATCAAAGAGCAGATCGAGGATGTTGCTGATCGCAGATATCCGGTACTGCATGTCGTCGGCGGTGGTACCAAGGACGGCCTGCTCTCACAATTCACGGCCAATGCTACAGGCAGCCGTGTTGTCGCCGGCCCAATCGAAGCCACTGCTCTGGGTAACATGGCTGTTCAGTTGATGGGGCAGGGCGAAATCAAGTCACTTGAGGAGGCACGTAAGGTAATTGCCAACTCGTTTGAGCTTAAACATTATGAGCCACAGGATCAGGATGTCTGGGAGCAAGCCCTAGTACGCTACAAGAAGCTCTATTACAAGGGTTAAGTAATTTAGATGCTTTATATAAAGCATAGACAAGCCGGTTCTCGCCAAGAGGGCCGGTTTTGTTTCGCTCAGGCCGCGAATATGATAATCTATAGGACAGATACAAGAAGATACCGGCAGGGGGGACCGCCGGTATCAAGGAGGGGGTTAATATGAAGGGTTGCTTTTGTAAGCATCTTAAGATTAACTCTCAATTGTTGAGGCATGATGGTAGAACCATGAATAAAGTGTTAAGGGGCTATATGGAATACTTTACAAGAATTATAGCAAGACAGGTGATAATATAATGAAGCTTGAAGGACGTGTGTTCAAGGGACATCTTTTGCTGCAGATCGCAAGCGTTCAGAGAAACGACATTGGCAAAAGTCTGACCGGGCAGCTTGAGGCTTGTCTGGTAGACTTGTGCCATCAGATGGAGGTACCAATCCCGCTGTGGCTTAAGAAAAACACGCGAGAATTCGCGCGTTTCCATCAGACTATTTTCTTCGATGGTCAATTTACTGAGGATATCAAGTTCGACCGTCTGCAGATCAAATGGCTGGAGGATGACAACGAAGCAGATGGCTAATCAGTTATCTGCTCATGCATGAAATAGGTCAAAAGGGAGATTTATATTTATGAAGGCAGAGGATTTTATCATTAAGGAACGTTATACGATCGAAGAGCTTAGAGCGTTAATGGCATTTTTACGAAGCCCGGAAGGCTGTCCCTGGGATTGCGAGCAGACTCATGACTCAATCAAGAAAAACCTGCTCGAGGAAGCATATGAAGCTATCGACGCCATCGATAGCGAAGATCCGGCAAGAATCTGCGATGAACTTGGCGATGTCCTGATGCAGGTAGTATTTCACGCGCAAATGTCTGCTGAGCATGGAAGCTTCGATTTCGATGATGTTATATCTGGTATCTGTCGTAAGCTGATATCAAGACATACGCATATTTTTGCTGGAGACAGTAGCGGAACAGCCAGTGAAGTTCTTGGACTCTGGGAGAAAAACAAGAAAAAGGAAAAGGGCCTCAAGAGTCAGAGTCAGGTTCTCAAGGATGTCCCGCGCTCTTTGCCGGCGCTGCAG
>CAZSLR010000072.1:0-9415 GCA_964607635.1 uncultured Oscillospiraceae bacterium | reverse complement strand
ATCCAACTAGACAAAATAATAATTTTGTCTAGTTGGAGAGGGGTAAAAATGAAGAATCAGCCTCTCTTGCGGTTTGAGGCTGATTTTTATGGGAATTATGATATTTCAAAGACATCTATAACTAATCTTGAATGCTCTCATCATCTGATGTCTCCGAGGCTATATCTGTGTTAATGATAAATTCTGACTCAGTAGTTTCGTTTATCGTTGTTGCTATTGTATACCTTGTTTTTGTTAAGTCATCGACGCTTTCTATTCCGAGTATTTTTTTTAGTTCTGACATATCCTTAAATGGATTGTAAATCGTAAACAGCAATATCACAATCAGTATTGCAATAAACACAAACAAAAATTTTCGCAGGAATCTCTGCTGTCGCTCAGCATGACGTTTGCGATTTATCTTAGCAACTGTTGTGTATCCCTTGAGCCGATAGATTCTCTCACGACCGGTTCTACGTAGCTTAAGTGATGATTTATGCTTCTGGCCTTTATATAATGACTTGATCCTGCCTGGCAGCTCAGAAAGGAATTTGCCTGTACCGGCTGCGGCTCTTGCTGCAGATCGCTTGGTAATATCAGCAGCGGCATTTAATTGCTTCTTGATTGGAGTGTTATTTTCTGGATTATTAAACATAAAAATCCTTTCGCTGGAAATATCTATCGGAATTATAGCTTATTTTTTTGAAAAATTCATCTATATCGTCTGAGTTATCATAATAATACACGAATCCGAACAAAAGTTTGACAATATAGAGGTCATTTGCTATGATTAATCCAGTAATATTTTCCTCTACAGATTTAAATGATAATATGGAGGATCGAAAATGTCTACCTACCATTTTACAAGAGCAAATGTTGACGAAACTGTTGATAAAGTTTATAGATATATAGTTGAATATATCTCTGATAATGGCTTCCCGCCGGCTATCAGAGATATTTGTGCTGGTGTAGGTATTAAATCAACTTCTACCATTCACAGTCATCTTAAGAGACTGCAGCAGACTGGACGTATTGAATATTCTTCTGGCAAGAGGCGCGCGATAACAATTCCGGAAACAGAACAGGCCAGGCCGAGACAAATGCCGTTAATAGGCCAGGTCACTGCTGGAGTTCCTATTCTTGCGCATGAGAACATTGAAAGAACATTGCCATTTCCTGCTGACTATTTTTCAGATAGTGATGAAGTTTTTGCTTTGAGGGTCATGGGAGATAGCATGATTGAAGCAGCTATCCTTGATGGTGATATTGTAATTGTCAGACGTCAGAATACCGCAAATAATGGAGATATTGTCGTGGCTTTGGTTGAGGATGAAGCTACAGTAAAAACTCTCGTTAATAGAGATGGCAAAATATTCTTAATGCCTAGAAATCCAGCCTACAGTCCGATACCGTTTGATCGCGCGGAGTGTAAAATATTAGGAAAAGTCTGTGGAATATTCAGAGTATCCATGTAATTCTTCGCCTGATGCTTTCATTATATCGGCATCCCTGGAGTTATGATCACAGAAAATATGATTTACTGTTGATAAAGGATTAACAGCAACAGCGGCGCTCTTGTAGACAAGGTGCTGCTTTTTATTTTCCTCAAGAATGATCGCATGATTGTCAAAACCGATAATTCTGCCTCTCTGAACAGAATTGTCCAGTGTTTGTATTTCTACAATAATGTGTTCGCGTCTGCAATAATTCAAAAAAACATCCTGCAGCTTAATTTCACGATTGCCTCTGCCTAACCCGTTGTTCTTATACATTGATATGACCTCCGTTATAATATGATAGTGACATCATACTTATAAATGAAAGCCATAAAAATAGACTATACTGGTTGTTTTTATGCTTTTAGATTTTTGATTGCAAATCTTTCATGATAAACTGCAAGGCATCATCATATTCGGAATTCAACCATTTGAGCTGTGGTATTTTTCTAAACCAGGTTAGCTGTCTCTTGGCATATCTTCTTGTTGCCTGCTGGATATCTGCTGTAATTTCCTCAAGTGTTCGATCGCCATGTAAGAATGAAATAATCTGACGATATCCGATGGCCTGCATTGATGTGCAGTTGTCAGGTATTCCAGCCATGAGGACCATTTTGGTTTCGTTGATCCAGCCATTCTTGAGCATTTCTATGGTTCTGGCATTGATACGCTCGTAAAGGAGTTCTCTGTCGGGTGATAAACAGTAAGACTTGAAACTAAAATCAGGCCCCTTAAGCTTTGATTTTTTGTTAATTTGAGTTGGTGTTTTGCCAATAGTGGTTATAATCTCATGAGCTCTGATTATCCGCTTACGATCTGAAATGCTTAATTTAGAGGCTGTTTCTGGATCTTGTATCATTAACTCTGCCAGCAACTCTTCGAGGCCTTGTTCATCAGCTCTTTTGTTCAAGCTAGCTCGCAGTTCAACATTCACTGGTGTCTCAGAAAATTCTATTCCTTCAATTAGAGCGCTTAAATATTGGCCAGTTCCGCCACAGACGATAGCTTTTTTATTTCTATTTTGTATTTCTCTTATAGCCTCTGTAGCATCCTTCTTATATTGCGCAACACTGTAATACTCATGAGGCGCGCATATATCAATCATATGATGTTTGATACCGGAGCTCTCTTCGGCAGTGATCTTAGCTGTTCCTATATCCAGACTTCTATATATCTGCATGGAATCTGCTGATACTATTTCAGCACCATTTGGTGCGAAACCTTGTTCAAACAACTCTTGAGCCAGCTTAACAGCTAATGCTGATTTCCCGCTCGCTGTTGGTCCGCAGATTACAATTACTGTATCGAGATCATTATTATTCCTGGTATGATCAAATGTCATTATCCATACTTCCTATAATATTTATACGAAACTAAACGATTGAAACCTAAGCAACTTTAAATCAAGGAAATTGCTCATCAAATAACTAGACAATTCGTTTAAATTTCTTCTCAAGCTCATATTTGCTCATTCTAACAATAATTGGCCTGCCGTGGGGGCAATGATAAGGATTTTCTAGTGCTTGCAGATCCTCAAGAAGCCTGTTCATTTCGCTCTCATGGAGAAGATCATGAGCTTTTACTGCAGCCTTACAGGCAATGTTCTCATAGATCTGATTTATCGCTTCAGGACCTTTGATTCCTTGATCCAAGTATGAATCGATTAAAACCCTGAAGGCTGCACCTGGCTTGATCAGTTCTTCGGTATGTGCAGGTACAGTACGAAGCAGCAGCGTATCGTGGCCGAAATCATCAAATTCGAAACCAAGCTCGGCGAACTCGTCTTTTGCCATTATGATTTCTTGCTTCTCAGATCTGCTGACATGAATTGCTTCTGGTACAAGTAGTGGTTGTCTGTTGTTTGAATCTGTACGACTGGCATTACGATTTACAAGTCGTTCATATATGATCCTCTCGTGAGCAGCGTGCTGGTCAACCAGAAATAATTCACCATTACATTCTAAGATAAGGTAGGTTTGGAATGCCTGACCAATTATTCTGGCATCTAACAAGCTGTTAATACGCTTGGAATTTTTATTCCCCTCATCGCTGTCTGGAGAAATACTTGATGACTTATCATTAAATAGCAATGACTGTTTGTCTGATTTTTCATAGTTAATTTGCTCGTGTTTTGGTTTATTTATGTCTGACTGTTGAGGTGTATGATAAACCACGGCTGATGTTGATTCTATAATTTCGCCTGTTACCGGATCGGCCTCGAGCTGTGACGGCAGAGAATGGCCAAGTTCTATCTGAACAGGTACAGCTGAGTCTGGATTCAGAGTTTTTGCGTTTTCAGACGAGCTGATAGAATCAGTTATCGCATTTATAGAATCGCCTGAATCATTTATGGCTTGATCGATGCTGTCCGGAGCTATGCCGCTATGATTTATCAAGGCTTGTTTGATGCCATGATAAATACAATGAAAAACCTTGCGTTCATCCCAGAATCGCACTTCCATCTTCTGGGGATGTACGTTTACATCAACCAGAGGCACTGGTAAGGTTATATTAAGTACTAGAGCCGGGTAACGGCTCTTCATAAACCAGGTATGGCATGCTTCGTCGATTGCGGCTGTTATCATTTTTGATTGAATCAGTCGGCCATTGACGAAAATATTTTGGCGATTCCTGTTATGACGTGAAACCTGAGGTGATGTTACATAGCCGCTAACCTGAACGGGACTCTCGTTAAATTCAACCGGTAAACATGCTGTTGCTGTTTCTTTGCCGTAAACAGAAAAAATACTGCTCATCAGATCATTATTGCCGGGAGTGTGGAGAATTTCCTGACCCTGATTGAATAATCTAAATGATATATCCGGTCGTGCAAGTGCCATTCGCTCGATCAGATCGGTCACATATGATGCTTCTGTCTGATCTCTCTTGAGAAATTTGTAACGAGCAGGCGTGTTGAAGAACAAATTCTCAATCAAAATGGATGTCCCGTCCGGACAGCCGCTGATGGATTCATGAATGATCTCACCTGACTCAAGCCTGAGCTCAAGACCATCCTCACTACCTGGCTGTTTCGTTGTTAGTGTTACCTGAGAAACGGCAGCGATACTGGCAAGAGCCTCACCTCGGAATCCCATAGTCACTAATTCCTGCAAATCATCTATTTTTAAAATTTTACTGGTAGCATGCCTCTGGAACGCCAATCTGGCATCCTCAGCTTCAAGACCAGAACCATTATCAGAAACTCTAATCGACTTAATACCGCCTTGCTTGATCTCAACAGAAATAACAGAAGCACCTGCATCTAATGAGTTTTCAACGAGCTCCTTGACTACTGAGCTTGGTCGTTCAACTACCTCGCCGGCAGCTATGCTGTTTGCGGTCAAATTATCCAGTACATGAATTTTGCTCATTTGCTCTTCCTCTGGCTCTTCTGAGCCTGTTGTTGCAGATCGTATAGAAGATTAAGCGCGTCCAGCGGTGTGAGCTGCTGGACATCAATACTACTGAGGCGTTCAAGCAACTCGTCAACTTGTCTTATAGCCATCGATGACGCAAACAGATCGAGCTGGCCATCCATAGGCTTAGCCATTTTTTTGATCTTGATCCTCTGCTGGCCACCATTTTCACTCTCAAGTTGGTGTAGTATTTCTCGTGCTCTTCGAACGACCTCCTGCGGTACGCCTGCCAATCGTGCAACCTCTATACCATAGCTCTGATCAGATCCACCTTCACGAATCTTATGTAGAAACACTACTTCATCTGAACGCTCATCGACTGCGACATGACTATTAAAAACTCCTGGCAAAAGACCCTCAAGGTCAGTCAGTTCATGATAGTGAGTCGCGAATAGTGTTCTGCAGCCTAGGAGCTGTCGATCTGCAACCTGCTCAATTACTGCCCAGGCGATCGAGAGACCATCATATGTACTTGTTCCACGACCTATTTCATCCAAAATCAGCAGACTTCTGCTGCTGGCATGATGCAAAATTTGAGCAACCTCATTCATTTCAACCATAAAGGTAGACTGCCCGCCAGCCAGATCATCTGATGCACCCACTCTAGTAAAAATGCGATCGACCAGACCGATTCTTGCCGATTCTGCCGGTACGAAGCTGCCAGTCTGTGCTAATAAAACAATTAACGCCACTTGTCGCATATATGTTGATTTACCGGCCATATTAGGTCCCGTCAGGATCATGACCCTCCTGTTGCTTAAGTCAAGTGAAGTATCATTTGGAACAAATTGGCCGCTGTCTAATGTTTTCTCAACCACAGGATGTCTTCCCTGCAGGATTTCCAGTTCATCAGTAACTGTGATTTCTGGTCTGCAGTACTGTCCGCGGTCTGCCTGTTCAGCTAGCGCTGTCAATACATCAAGCTGAGACAGAACCGAAGCGTTCTGCTGCAGCTTATCCAGTTTTTCTGCGGTCTTCTCTCTGATGCCGCAGAAGATCTCATATTCTAAAGCGACGGATTTCTGCTCAGCCCCAAGGATAGTGTCTTCCATCTCTTTTAGCTCTTCTGTTATATAACGTTCAGCATTAGCAAGAGTCTGTCTACGTATATAATGCTCGGGTACTTGTTCCAGATTGGATTTTGTAACCTCGATATAGAAGCCAAAAACACGATTATATCGAATTTTCAAATTTTTGATTCCGGTTGATTCCTTCTCGCGAGCTTCTAGCTGAATGATCCAATCCTTGCCATTAACTGCTGCGGTACGCAGCTTATCGACCTCCGGATCAAATCCGGGTTTGATCAGGTGGCCGTCTTTGAGCGTTATTGGCGCATCTGGATCTATGGAGGCTTCAAGCATGGCCTGCAGCTCTTGCAGCAGATCGAGTTCATTATGAAGCTTAGTCAGATATGGATCCTCCCAGCCACTGATCGCTTGTTTGATCGCAGGGAGCTTACAGAGTGTCTGATTTAGTGTGATAAGATCACGACCATTGACATTTGCTAAAGCGATTTTACCCGCTAACCTTTCCAGATCATAGAGTCCTTGCAGCATATCTCTTAGCTCTGAACGCTGAATGAAGGCCTCCTTAAGCTTGCCAATGGCATTTTGCCGCCACATGATATCATGTCTGCTGATCAGTGGCTGCTCCAGCCAGCGGCGCAACAGACGGCTGCCCATGCTGGTTCTGGTCCTGTCGATCGACCATAGCAGACTGCCCTTACGCTGCTTATCACGCCAGGTCTCAGTTATCTCAAGATTCCTTCTGGCTATTGAATCAAGCTGCATGTAGTCCTGGATAGCATAAGGTGAAATCGAGGTGATATGCTTGATATTTGTTTTCTGTGTCTCCTGGAGATAGTTCAGCAGGGCTGCGGCAGCTTGCGACCAGATCGATTCTGACGCAGAATGTCCATCTGTGTCGGAGATACTAAGTGCGGTCTGCTCACGAACAGCCGCCAGTGAGAAATCCTCATCAGGCCGTATTGTCAGAGCAGAGTTATATTGTCTGATCAGTTGTCCGCAGAGCTGACTATCAGCGAAATGCTGTTGACAAACGATCTCTGATGGCTTGAATCTGGCAATTTCATCCGACAGCTTGCCAGCCGTTCGGCCGACAATAATCTGAGTTGCGTCAAATGTACCAGTGGTCAGATCACAGGCCGCCAGACCGAAGTATTGATTAAGCTGATATACACAAACTATATAATTGTTACTCTTTTCATCAAGTGATGAAGCGTCAGTAACAGTACCTGGAGTAATAACACGAATAACCTCACGCTTGACTATACCTTTTGCTGTCGCGGGATCCTCGACCTGCTCGCAGATCGCGACCTTGAAGCCTTTTGCGATCAGACGTGATATATAATTGCTGGCTGAATGATAGGGTACGCCACACATAGGTGCACGTTCCTCTAAACCACAATCGCGTCCAGTCAGCGCAATTTCAAGCTCACGGGCTGCTGTGATCGCGTCATCGAAGAACATCTCATAGAAATCACCAAGGCGAAAAAACAGCAGGCAATCAGGCCAAGCTTCCTTCTGGCTCAAGTATTGCTGCATCATTGGCGTAATTTTGTCGCGGTTTATCGTGTCATAGGTTAGGCTCATGCTTCAAGCTGCTCCAATTCTCCTTCCAGCGAGAAGGTTTTTGCTTTTGTAATTCTTACAAGCGCCATATGGCCTTCCAGCAGGCTGCCGTCAAGCTGACCATCGGAGCCGAGCAAGTGTTCTGGTATCATTTCTAAATCATGCACTCTGAGGTTTACCAACCTGCTGTCAGCAGTTCTGCCGCTGAGAATTTCCGGGTCCCCCTCACTCCTGCCCTCGAGCAGAATCTCAACTGTCTTCCCCTCTATTTCCAGATTCGAAGCCAAGCTATGCTCATTCTGCAGGTCCAGCAGTCGCTTAAACCTCTCTTTGACAACAGCAGGGTCTACCTGCTCCTCATACTTCGCAGCTGGAGTCCCTGTCCTCTTGCTATATATAAAGGTAAAAGCACTGCTAAATCGCACTTGTCGCATCAAATCAAGCGTATCTTCAAAATCCTGATCAGTTTCTCCCGGGAAGCCAACAATCAAGTCGGTTGTAAAGGTTATCCCCGGGCGTGAAGCTCGGGCCTTATCAACGATCTCGAGATACTGCTCCCTGGTATAATGTCGATTCATTCTTTGCAGAATACTATTGCTGCCTGACTGCAGCGGCAGATGCAAATGAGGCTCAATGCTCTGATATCTGCCAATCACATCAATCAACTTATCGGAGATATCCTTAGGATGAGAGGTCATAAAACGTATGCGTCTGAGTCCCTCTATTTGAGCAGCGGCTTCCATAAGGTCAGCGAAATCAGGATGCTCGGGCCTCTCCTTACGAATATCCTGGCCATATGAATTTACATTTTGCCCGAGAAGCATTACCTCTTTATAACCTTCTTCAGCCAGCTGTCTTAATTCTAAGATGACCTGATCAAACTCACGGCTGCGTTCACGTCCACGTGTAAACGGAACAATGCAGTAAGTACAGAAATTATTACAGCCAAACATAATTGATACAAGAGCCCGATGCTTACGTGCACGCTGAATTGGAATATCCTCAGCCAGTGTATCATCTGATCCCACTTCGTATACTCGTCTGCTGTCAGTTAAACGATGCCATAGAATCTCAGGCAATCGATAAATATCCTGTGGACCAAACAGCATATCAACAAAGGGATAGCTCTTTTTTATTTTCTCGACATGTACATCCTGCGTCATCATACAGCCACAGATACCCACAAGTAGCGAAGGTTTATCGCGCCTTAGATTCTTAAGAATACCTAGATGGCCGAACAGTCTGTCATCAGCGTTCTCCCTAACCGAGCAGGTGTTTAGGAATATCAAATCAGCATCCTCGTAGCCCGAAGCCTCAAAATATCCCATCTCCTTAAGAAGACCGGCCATTCTCTCACTATCATTCTCGTTTTGCTGACAACCAAACGTCATAATGAAATAACTAGAGCCACGTGGCGAATTTAGCCCGTACGAATTATCAAGCTCACTTATTTGACGGCAGAAATCTTTCTGACGCTCTGTCTCACTTGTTGTTACCTTATGTAAAGCCAAAATTATAACCTCGATCCTAATATTGTTAGCAGACTTAAACTGCAGAAAAGCATAAATGCATTACTGGTAATCATAACAAATTTGCTGCTGATTGTCAGTCAGAAACAATACAGCGCTGCCATTTAAATAGCTTCGTAACAGAATCGACATACCTGGAGATAATTATGATTTAAAATCAACATGTACAATATACACAAAAGCGTTAGTCATAATGCTGATATTACATCGATGGAGGAAACATAATGAAAAAAGTAGTAATGTTTGATGCTAAACCCTATGATAAAGAATCATTCGACCGTATACAGCCTCAATATGGTTTTAAAATCAAATACTTTGAAAACAAATTGAACCAGGATACAGCTACCCTAGCGCAAGGCGCTGATGCTGTAATTGCCTTCGTTAACGATAATATCGATCAGCAG
>CAZSLR010000071.1:0-9426 GCA_964607635.1 uncultured Oscillospiraceae bacterium | reverse complement strand
ACCAAGCGCTCTACCACCTGAGCCACACCCCGATGAACCTTCACAATTTTACTGTGATTTGAACTTGATGTCAATACTTCAAGTCAAGTATAATTGGCATTAAAAGAAGCAGCCTAAGAGGCTGAAAGTTAAATGGAGATGATTATAATGAGCTATGCGGATAAGGTTTTTATAGAAAACTGTAAATACATTCTTGATAATGGTCATGATCAAACTGGTGAGGATGTCAGACCAAGGTGGGAGGACGGCACGCCGGCCTATACTAGGAAGGCTTTTGCCCTTGTAAACAGATATGATCTGGCTGAAGAGTTTCCGATAATCACATTGCGCCAACAAAATTTTAAAGCGGCTGTTGATGAGCTGTTATGGATATGGCAGAAAAAATCCAATCGTATATCTGAGCTCAATAGTCATATTTGGGACCAGTGGGCTGATGATGACGGAACGATCGGCAAGGCTTACGGCTATCAGCTGGCCCAGAAGCATCATTATCCAGAGGGACTTTTTGATCAGGTCGACAGAGTGATCTATGATCTTAAGAATAATCCTTCGAGTCGCAGGATCATGACTAATATCTATAATCACGCGGATCTTCATGCTATGCAGCTATATCCTTGCGCATATAGCATGACCTTCAATGTCAGCGGCAATAAGCTTAACGCGATTCTAAATCAGCGGTCGCAGGATATGCTGGTGGCAAATGGCTGGAATGTTATGCAGTATGCTGTATTGGTTCATATGCTGGCACAGATCAGTGATCTGGTTCCTGGCGAGTTTGTGCATATGATCGCTGACGCTCATATTTACGACCGCCATATACCTCTTGTTGAAGAGCTTATGAGCAGACAGAGCTTCGCTGCTCCTAAGCTGATTATTGACGCAAGTGTTAGGGATTTTTATGATTTCACAGTTGACAGCTTCGAGCTGGTCAACTATCAAAACAGCGGCAAGATCGGTAAGATTCCGGTTGCTGTTTAATGAGGGGATAAGCATGAATTTGATTGCGGCAGTTGACAAAAACTGGGCTATAGGCAGAAATGATGAGTTGTTGTTCAGAATACGTGCAGACTTGAGAAGGTTTAAGGAGATAACTAAGGGCAATATTGTAATCTGCGGAAGTAGAACTGTGCAGACCTTCCCAGGCGGCAAGCCTCTTGCCGGCAGAATTAATCTTATTATGAGCCGTCAGACTGATCTCGAGATCGAGGATGCGGTCATGTGCAGGGATAAGAGCGAATTGTTTGCTGAACTTAAGAGACTGTATTCAGAGGGATACGACAGCTCGCAGATTTATGTTATTGGTGGTGCTAGTATTTATCGGCTCCTGATGCCATACTGCAGCGAGGCGATCATTACATATATTCACGCATCTGTTGAGAATGCCGACTGCCATTTGCCTGATTTTGATGCTTTGCCGGAATGGAGATTAAAGGAAATCAGTGAGTTAATGTCCGAGAATGATGTGAGCTTTGAATATAGAACATATATTAATCCTGACCCGAAAACCTGGTAGTTTTGACAGAGTTTACCAATTCCGGTTTTTGTTGGCCATATGTGATGGGATAAGGTGATATGCCATGAGTGCAGCTGATCAAAGTGACTTGTGTGTTGATAGCGGTCTTAAGCTCAGGCTTGAACCAATACGCAAAATGGATATTAACGAGCTTAAGTCATCTGCCCAATCAGAAGATGCCGTGATTTGGCTTGATAGAATTAAGGCTGCAAGGGCTGGAGCTGATGTTGTATTCGATTGTGCGTGGAAGGCTGTTTCCATACGAGGGACAGAGGCATTGATCTGGATCACACAGGATGGCTTTTGCCAGTATAATTATACCGTTAGAATAGTCCCGATGATTAATAAGGATCTTGACATAGATTTCTGGTTGGAGTTGATACAAGTCGTTCACAAAAACAGAACAGACGCGGTCAGCATAAACTGGCTGCTAGGGCCAGATCAGACAGCAGCGCATGAGGCACTGACTCGTTGGAATTACCGCTTTGTGTCCTGCCTGAGAGCAGAAATGCCTGAGCCGGGCAGTTCGCGTCGCAGAGATGTCTGGTTGTATCGGACTGACGCGCTGCTTAGACCGGATATTGGCGTGGGCTTCGTGGCATTTAAGTTCGGTTGGCTTGCTGTTAGCGGAAGCTGTCGGGGAATCAGTAAAATCGATTTTGTCAGGACAGGAAGTAAAATTACTGATACTATAATGGCTATGCATGCTCAATATTCGAATTTGTTGGATGAGAAGGGAATGGTACATGGCCCTGGAGCAAAAGAAATCCTGGCAAAAGACACCGCCATGCAGCTGCCTCTGCCTGTGATCAAGGCCGTTGAGCAATTGGAGGAGTATCTGGCCGGAAAACGCAGAAGCTTCGATTTGGAGCTTGAGCGCGAGCATAGCAGCTTTTTCCAGCAGCGAGTCTGGGATGAGATCAGCAGTGTACCTTATGGTGTGACTGCCACATATGAGGATCTGGCAGTGAAGCTGTCTTCGCCGGGACAAAAACCTCATACTCTGGCCCGGGCTGTCGGAACTGCATGTGCGTCTAATCCATTACCTTTGGTGGTGCCATGTCATCGGATCATTGGTAAAAATGGTCGTTTGACAGGGTTTAACGGCGGGGTCGATATTAAGGAATATTTATTGAATCACGAGATGTTCGGCCTGAAATAAATACAGGCATGAAATAGAAGGAGTACACTATTATGTATAAAAGATCGTCAAATGATCAAAAAAGCAAGAATAGTCATAGAGGTCAGAAGGGTCAGAGGAGACAGAGCGGTCCTAATGAATCGGCCGCGGCTGACAAATCAGTTAAGCCATTGAAAAATGAGCTTCGTGAAAAAATCTCGATTAAGCCTTCGACACTTCTCGCACCTGTGCCTGCTGTGCTTATTGGCTGTTGTGGCAAGCCGGACGGGCAGAGACCCCAGAAGAACTTGATCACTGTTGCCTGGGCCGGGACGATCTGTTCAGATCCGCCGATGCTATCAATTGCTATCCGCAAGGAGAGATGGTCACATCAGCAGATCAAGGAAACGCGTGAGTTTACGGTAAATCTCGTTGATAAAAGTTTACTATGGGCGGCAGATTTCTGTGGTGTAAAGTCCGGACAGGATATTGATAAATTTAAGGAGTGCAAGCTGACAGCTGTACCTGCAGAAGCTTTACCTCTTGCGCCTGCTGTCGCTCAGAGCCCTCTGACCTTATCCTGCAGATTAAGCCAGATCATTGAATTAGGCTCCCATGATTTGTTTCTGGCAAAGATCGTAGCTGTTCAGGTCGATCCCAAAATCATGAAGGGTCAGAAGATCTGCCTTGATCAGGCTGAGCTTACGGCTTTTGCCCATGGTGAATACTATGCTATCGGAGAAATACTAGGGTTCTTCGGTTATTCAATAGCTTCATCAGATGTTCTTTACAGACGTTTACCTAAAACCGCTGCTGATAATATCACAGGCAGTAAGGAGCGTAGGAAGATTCGCAGCTTCGCAGCGGAGTCTGCTCCGGATGAGCTTAAGCCTAAGTCAAAAGCAAGAGCAGGTTCCAGAGGTGGGAGAACAGATTCAGAAACAAGTTCTGGATCTGATAAGGCTGCCGGTTCTGGCAAGGGCAGGCGAGGCGGAAGCTTCAAGCGCTGACTTACTGTAAACCAAAAAATGGCATCAAAAAGCAGTTTGATCATTAACGGTCAAACTGCTTTTTGATATTAGTATTACTTGTTGAGCTTAAACTCTTATACAGCCAATACCTTTTTTAGCTTAGCGAAGCGTGGCAGACCATCCTCGATGGCTACTTCGGATTCGCCCTGAATCAGAGGCAGAGCATATTCAATGAACTTTTCGTTGACGAAGTTGCCTTCATCATTGATCCATTCCAGAGGAACCTTGCTCTCTGTATTGGCAACATCATCAAGCTTGATCAGCTTAATTTCACATTTGTATTCGCTGCCCTCTGCACGTTGGAAACCGACCATGTAATCGGTCATACCATCAACGGCACATCTAACAGCTGTCTGACCGGCGAGGAAGGATTCCTCAACGTCAGTTTTAGATGCCAGATGAGCGGCGCAGCGCTGCATTAGTGATAGCTCTATACCGCGAACCTTGCAGCCGATTTCCTTCTTGAGGTAATTGGCGAGAACAGTGGCGGTGCCACCGAGCTGCTTATGTCCAAAAGCGTCAACAGATACTTCACCGACGAGCTCAGGAATGAACTTGCCTTCCTTAGTCTGAACACCTTCTGATACAGCGATGATAACTTTACCTTCTTTTGCATAGACCTTCTTGACGTCTGCCAGCATCTTATCGATGTCGAAATCAACTTCTGGCAAATAGATCAGATCAGGGCCATGTCCCTTATGAGCAGCAAGTGCTGCTGAGGCTGTCAGCCAGCCTGCATGACGACCCATGATCTCTATTACTGTAATCATGCCAGTGTCATAAACACGAGCATCCAGATATACTTCCATGGTTGTTGTCGCGATATATTTCGCTGCGGAAGCGAAGCCAGGGCAATGGTCAGTTCCAAAAAGATCATTATCGATCGTCTTGGGTACACCAATTACACGGCATTCGTAACCGGACTGCTGCATAAACTTAGAGATCTTATTGCAGGTATCCATTGAGTCATTGCCGCCATTATAGAAGAAGTAACGAATATTGTGCTTTTTAAAAACCTCAAGCAGACGCTTATAATCTGTATCATCGTCCTTGAGATCGGCTAGCTTATAGCGGCATGAACCGAGTGCAGAAGAGGGTGTTGTTTTAAGAAGCTCCAGCTCTGCGGGGTCTTCCTGACCCATGTCATAGAATTTCTCGTTAAGAATACCAACGATACCATTGGCAGCACCATAAACCTTCTCAATAACACCTGTTTGACGCAGTGCTTCTGTGAAGACGCCTGCAGCACTTGCATTGATTACGGAAGTAGGTCCGCCTGACTGACCAAAGATCGCATTACCAATCAGTTTGCTCATGAAATAACCTCCTGAAATTTGTTTGGATGATATAGTCTGCATCCGCTTGTTTCCTTAAATGCATACCCGAGTTATAATATCATGTATAAGTTACGCAAACAAGTGCCGAGCTTTTTTAAAAATGAATGCTTGACAATAACATGGTTGAACTTTATAATTCATTTCGTGCCTGCGAAAGCCGGCGCAAATGCTTGACTCGGTGGGATTAGCTCAGTTGGTTAGAGTGCCAGATTGTGGCTCTGGAGGTCGTGGGTTCGATTCCCATATCCCACCCCATTTCTTTCTCATAACGCTGGGTCGTGCGATTCGGCCTAATGGAAAACATTGGGGTGTCGCCAAGCGGTAAGGCACGGGACTTTGACTCCCGCACTCGTAGGTTCAAATCCTGCCACCCCAGCCATATGATCCACTAGCTCAGTTGGTAGAGCACCTGACTTTTAATCAGGGGGTCCGGAGTTCGAGCCTCCGGTGGATCACCAGAATAAACACTCAGAGGTCTTATAGGACAGCTGGGTGTTTATTTTTCGTTTTCAGTTGATCGCTTTATAATGTATAATGAGAAACAGAGTAAGAAAGTTTGAGGTTTTTTTCTTGGAAGTAAAACAGATCGCAGATGATTTGCCGCTGACTGGCAGCAGAATAACTCTGACTTCACTCACAGAACAGGATATCGGGAAGCTTGAGAGCTTCTTCAATGATATTGCCTCTCTGATATATTATCTTCCCACCACGGTCAGACCATTTAACAGACAGCAGCTTTACAAGCTTCTGTCAGATTGGAATGACGGCGAGACCTGCTTTGTTTTTGCTGTGCGTTCTGGTGACGATCTGTTGGGGATAGTTAATATTGATGATCTGGATTGGACAAACTCTCATGCTGAATTAGGAATCGCGCTTACAGACCGGGAAGCCCGAGGCAAGGGCTACGCCTTGGAGGCTCTCAGCCTGTTATGTGATTATGCTTTTAACGAGCTGGGACTGCATCGTGTCTGGTCTAGAATAATTGATGGCAATGAAGCTTCGATGAAGCTGTTTACTGCCGCTGGTTTTGAAATAGAGGGACGAATGCGTTCACATATCAGAAGAGGCGGTATCTGGCTTGATATGACTATTTGGGGACTTATCAGAGAAGCATAAGCTCTGACATTATAAGGGAGGCTGTATAGTATGATCAGGACAGTAATGACATTAAGAATGGGAAGCAATGATCTGCAGGACACCACATTTCTGATTAACGATACTCAGGTTGGGTATTTGTCTCAGTCTACCCGCAGAAATCAGGTTTTCTCCAGTCACAGGTATATACAGCTGATCGCAGGTTTCCGAGCTGATCATACTCAGCCGGATGCACAGGAACGTCAGCGTGAGAGCTTAAGACTTTGGCAACGCTGCAGTCGTGATGTTCAGCAGCGTGGGTTGTCTGTTTTATCTCAGGCGGCAGGTCACTACAATCTATTTCCAGAATGGCTTATAGGTTTGGACAATAAGTATTTACATGCTTGGTTAACCGGGGATTTCACAGTCTGCCTGATGCGTGATGGTGAACTATTTCAGGTAGATCCTGTTGCTGATCAATATAGTAAAATGCCAGATAGATGGCTGGGATCATTGCATCAGAGTACAGTTGAGCTAATGGAAGGTGATTATTTCCTATTCCTGCCGCCCACATTCTTCGATGTCGTATCAGCAGCTGAGACTCAAAACATCCTGAATGGTATGCAGCAGCTATCTGTAAAGATAAATGAGTTGGTTGATTTAGGCAGAATAAGGGGATATGAGCTTGACTCCTCCTGGATCGCGCTGCAGGTACAGAAAATAGAATTTGATACAGCTCAAGGACCATCACTGAAGGATAAAATTGCCGGATTCACTGGTATGTTCAAGAAGCCTGACCCTGCAGAAGCCGCTAGAATTCGCGCCGAGAGCTCAAGCTTGCGACAAAAATCACCTGTTCGCGGTGAAGCATCAAGCAGTTATGGTGAGAGACCATATGTTACCGGTGACAATTCTGTTGCCAGATCCGATGATTATCAACCAACAGAAGCAGAACTGGCAGCTGCAGCGGCCAGAGCAAGTATGCGTTATGGCAAAAATAGTTTTGAAAACAGCACCCCTGAACAGCTTGAGTCTTCTGATGACATGCATGCACAACATAACAGCCATAGACGAAGCGTGACGGCAGAGGCTCGCAATAGAGCAGATCAGAATATAAAACTGTTTTCAATCTGGCAGGGCTGGCGCAGAGAGCAGAAATGGCTGGCTGTTTTGTTGGCAATCTCAGTTTTGATCCTTGTGGCCTGGGGCATATCAACTGCGTTGAACAAGGGCGAAGGTGCTGAGAGCACTACGACAACTACAACGGCGGCTCCTGCGGCGACACCAACACCCATTCCGCCAACAGAGACAACTACAGCTGCTCCTGCTGAAATCAAACTTAAAGTTGCAGCAAGAAGCCTGAATTTCCGTGAGGCGCCAGGAACTGATGCCGGTCTTATCACTACACTAAATGAGGGTACAGTCGTCATAAAAGTTGAGGATGCTGAGGAAGGCTGGGTTAAGGTAAGATTAGAGGATGGCAGGGAAGCATATGCCTTCGGCGAATATCTGCAGGTGGTTCAGGAGGATTCCGAGACGAGCCAGGAGTAAATAATTGATGAAAATAGATTTAGACTGTCATACACACACAATAGTCAGCGGTCACGCATATAGTACTCTGGAAGAGAATATAAAAGCAGCAGCGGCGGCTAATCTTAGCGGTCTTGCAATTACAGATCATGGGCCGGCTATGCCGGGCGGACCACACGATATATATTTCATGAATCTCAGAGCACTACCAACTGAGCATCTGGGAGTGAGTTTGTTCAGAGGTATAGAAGCGAATATTATTGATTACGAAGGTAATCTTGATCTTCCTGAGTATCCGCTGAAAAATCTCGATTTCTGCATTGCCAGTTATCATGAGATATGTATATCACCAAAAAGTGAGCAGGCACATACTCTCGGGTGGCTAAATGTCATCAAGAACAAATACGTAGATTTGCTGGGACATCCAGGCAGAGGGAGATTCCCGTTTGATATCAGATTGGTTGCTGAAGCATGTGCTGAGAATAATAAGGCAATAGAAATTAATAATCACACATTAAACAGGGATACTGATCGAGATTTCTGCAAGGAGATCGCTCTAGTTTGTAAGGAGCTGAAGGTACCTGTTATGGTAAACAGCGATGCTCATTTCACATCAAGTATTGGCCAGTTCAGCAGATCAATTGATTTGCTAGCGGAAATCGATTTCCCGGAAGAGTTGATTGTAAATAGAAGCCTCGATTCATTCAGAGAGTTCTTCATGAACCGAGGCAAAAAATGGCGTTGGTAATTCTATCGTTTCTAATGGATCATTCTTCAGAATCAGGTCTGAAGTACTCCAGATAATTCATACAGTACTCATCATTGCCGCCGAGTGATATCCCGGCATGACATAATGACAACAGCTCCTGATCTAGAGGATTCATGATCGCGCTATCAAGTCCCATAGCCATTGCTTGAAGCAGAAAAGCCCGATTAAGATATTTTCTCTCAGGTAAACCAAACGAAATGTTGCTAAGTCCGCAGGTTATATGAACCTGCGGATACTTTTTTCTAAGAGCCGAAATTATCAAATAAGCCTGCTGACCGGCACTGCAATCCGTTGCCAAAGGCTTGATCATTGGATCAAGCAGGATACGGTCATCATTTATGCCCTGCTCTCTTAGCTTACTGATAAGTTCATCAGCAATAACAAGCTGCTGTTCAGGACTCTCAGGCATGTTGCTTCCATCCATCAGAAGCGCGATAAGGCTGGCATCAAACTCCCTGGCGAGTGGCACAAGTTTACTAAATCTATTTGCTTCCAAGGTAATAGAGTTGATTAGCTGCTTCTTGCGTTGGAGCTTATTAAGCATAAAACTAATTACCTCAGGATCAGGCGAATCTATAACATAGGGAAGACCAGAGCCTTCTGCGGCTTCGGCCAACAGCTGTAGCATCTCAGCCTCCTGATCTAAAAATGTTCCGGCGTTTATATCCAAATAATCAGCACCGACATCCGCGATTTGCTTAGCTTTTGATCTAAGAAGCTCGATATTCTGATCCTGTATGGCCTGATGAACATGAGGTATTGAACTGTTGAAATTTTCTGCGATAATAATCATTTCTTATCCTCCTCAAGCTTTAATCTATTCATAAACTCTTGTATCAGGTAGGCTCTATTAAACGGAGCTATTAGATAGAAACCGTCAGCTTGATTCTTAATCTGTGCGGCAAGCTCCAGTATCTGTTTCAATCCGGTTTGTTCAGCTTCTTCTCGAGTCATGTCCGGTCTGAAGCTGTCGATTATCTCTGACGGTATTCGGATACCTGGAACCTCCTGGTCCATATATGACGCGTTACGATAGCTTACCAGAGGCATTA
>CAZSLR010000070.1:0-9439 GCA_964607635.1 uncultured Oscillospiraceae bacterium | reverse complement strand
AGACCTCCTGAGCCTGCTCATCGCTCGCGACCTTGCCTGTACCGATAGCCCAGATCGGCTCATAAGCTATCGTTATCAAATGAGTTTTGTTGACAGGAATATCGGCAAAAGCCGCCTTGATCTGTGTCTTGATCAGATCGAAGGTCTCGCCTGCCTCGCGCTGTTCAAGTGTCTCGCCGCAGCATACGATTGGACGAACGCCCCATTTAAGAGCGGCCTTGATCTTCTTGTTGACGGTCTCGTCTGTCTCAGCGAAATACTCACGACGCTCGGAATGGCCGATAATTACATATGGAACGCCCATGTACGCCAGCATCTTGGCTGAAATCTCACCAGTGTAGGCACCGCTATCCTCAAAATGGCAATTCTGAGCAGCGATCTTAACATTGGTGTAAGCAGCCGACTCAAGAGCGGCAGCTATAGCGGTAAAAGGCACGCCCAGAGCTATTTCAGCTTCTGCGTCAGCCACGAGAGGCTTCAGCTCCTCGATCAGCTTAACAGCTTCCGCAGGCACGCCCTTGTTCATCTTCCAGTTACCTGCGGCAAATGTACGACGGGGATTCTTGTCCATTAGACAATCTATACCAGGCAGAACCTTGCCCTCGAGCAGCTCGAGTGACGCACCACCACCTGTTGATATGTGGGACACCTGATCAGCGAAACCAAGAAGCTCAACAGCTGCTGCGGAATCGCCGCCGCCGATGATCGAAATAGCCTGTGAGTCAGCGACTGCACGTGCGACTTCTCTGGTACCGACTGCAAATTTCTCGAACTCAAAAACGCCCATAGGGCCATTCCATACTACAGTACCGGCATCCTTGACAGCAGCTGAGAAGGTCTTAACCGCTTCAGGTCCGATATCAAGACCCATCCAGCCATCCGGAATAGAACTTGACGCAACGATCTTGCTCTCGGCATCTGCTGAGAACTCAGGTGCGATAACTGTATCTGTGGGAAGCAGCAGAGCGACGCCCTTGGTTGCTGCTTTCTCCATAAGCTCTTTTGCCAGCTCGATCTTATCGCTCTCACACAGTGAGCTGCCGATGCTGTTGCCTTTGGCCGCGAAGAAGGTATAAGCCATGCCGCCACCGATGATCAGTGTATCAACTTTGTCGATCAGGTTTTCAATTACACCAATTTTGTCAGATACCTTGGCACCGCCAAGAATCGCGACAAAAGGACGCTTAGGATTAGCGAGAGCCTCACCCATGACATCGATTTCCTTCTGGATCAGAAAACCGCAAGCGGAAGGCAGATAATTGGCCAGACCAGCTGTTGAAGCATGCGCGCGGTGTGCTGTGCCAAAAGCATCATTAATATAGATATCGGCCATCGAAGCAAGCTCTGCCGCAAAAACCGGATCATTTTTAGTTTCTTCCTTGTGGAAGCGGACGTTCTCCAGCATCAGGACCTCTCCGTCCTTCAGCGCCGCAGCCTTGTTCTTAGCATCCTCGCCGATAACATCAGCAGCCAGAACAACCTCCTGACCAAGCAGTTTGGATAAACGTTCTACTGCCGGCTTCATAGAAAACTTGGCCTCAGGACCACTCTTAGGGCGTCCCAGATGCGAAACCAGTATAACCTTAGCTTTATTTTCTACCAGGTGGCGGATCGTCGGCAGAGCTCCAACTATTCTCTTATCGTCGGTGATCTCACCTGTCTTCTTGTCAAGCGGTACATTGAAATCTACGCGGACAATTACTCTCTTGCCCTGGACATCAAGGTCTGTTACGTTCTTTTTTTGCATCACGGCCATGTTTGTCACTCTCCTCAATTATTAATACCATCATCGTAGTATGAATCTGGTTATTCGACTTGAACCACCTAACATTGTATACTGAAAAATCCTTTTTATCAATGAAAAAAGGTATGTTAAAATATAAGTCAATTGAGCCGATTTATGGAGGTGTCCTGTGAAAATTTCCCTGACGATCCCTTTTTATAACGAAGAAGAACAGATTCCGATCACTTTGCGCACTATCAAGCCGATACTTGAGAGTACCGGCATGGACTACGAGCTGATTCTGGTCGACGATGGTTCTTCAGACAAGACATGGGAGGTTATCAAACAGTCTTCAGCAGAAGACGACAGGGTGATCGGGCTTCACTTCTCCCGCAATTTTGGCAAGGAGGCTGCCATCTGTGCCGGTCTGGACCAGGTAACTGGCGACGCAGTCATTCTCATGGATGGAGATCTCCAGCATCCGCCCGAGCATATTCCCGAAATGCTAAGAAAATGGCAGGAGGGCTACGACATCGTCGAGGGGGTCAAGCTGACACGTGGCAAGGAGAGCCTCTCTAGTCGTCTGAACGCTCAGGTCTTCTACGGATTGTTTAAGATTTTTTCCGGCTACGACCTGCGCAACGCATCTGATTTCAAGCTGCTTGACCGCAAGGTCGTTGAGCATTGGCGCAGTCTTGGCGAGCATGACACCTTCTTCCGCGGACTATCAGCCTGGCTCGGGTTTAAAAGAGCGACCTTTTCTTTTGAAGTAGCCGCACGCCAGACCGGCGGAAGCAAGTGGTCCATTTACCATCTTGCCAAGCTCAGTCTGAACGCGATCACCGGATTCTCGGCAATGCCGCTGCAATTTGTAACCTTCCTCGGCATGATCCTGCTTGCCGGTTCACTTATCATAGCGATTCAAACATTGGTTAACTGGTTCAGCGGCCATGCCGCCAGCGGCTTCACTACCGTTATATTACTGCAGCTGTTGATCGGAGGCAGTATTATGCTCAGTCTGGGTCTGATCGGAATTTACCTTGCCCGTATCTTCACAGAGGTAAAGGGCAGACCGCGCTACATCATTTCTGCTAACACGGAAAAAGACACAATCACAGAAGCTTCCGAAGACACCAATAAGAAGGTTTGACCATAATGGCTGCCCTGTTCTATCTGGTACTTTCCTGGTTTGTAGGCATTGCTCTGCTCAAATTCGCGACCGGCGGTATCAGCACATGGCGTGACAGCCTGTTTGGCCGCACTAGAATCACCGACGATCACACTTGGATCATCATATCACTTGGCTTCGGCGCCGGAGCGATATGGGTTGGCCTGGTCATTACGACCTGGGCCGTATATATTCTAGCCTGGATATCAGATAGATTAATTCCAGATGACAGCGCGATCCATCCACTGCTGCCGGCAAATCTGGTGTTGGTCCTTGCTTGTGCTTTGCTAATCGTCAGGCAACTGCGTCATAACAGAACAAGCAGGGCTCAGCTTCAAAGCAGCCCTGTAAAATTGTTTAACAAAGGCAAAAGTCATGTCCTAGGAAGCGATCGTTCTTTTGTATTACTTATCTGTTCATCGATATTGTTTTTCTTGATTTTTACCTGCTGGCTGATGCTGAGTTCTTTTGGCAGTAAGGATGGTATGGTATCTGCAGGTTATACAGTTTTTAGTGACTTCGCACCTCATACAGCCATGGTAAGCTCATTCTCAGCCGGCAGAAACTGGCCGACGATCTATCCGCATTTCGCTGGTGATGGTATATCATACCATTTCATGTTTTTCTTTCTCTGCGGTAATCTTAACTGGCTTGGTCTTCCTCTTGGAGCTTCGATCAATCTGCCATCAATTCTTGGAATGCTTAGTGCGCTGATTCTTTTGGGCTTACTGGCAGTTGTTTTAACAAAACGGTCGGTTGCTTTTCTGCTGGCACCGCTTCTTACCCTGGCAAGAAGCTCAATGGCTTTTTTCACATGGATAGCCGGCCTTTTCCATGAATACAATGGAAACTGGACTAAGATTCTCAAGGTCATGAAGTACCAGCGAGAATTTATTGGCAATACACCGAGAGACGATTGGGGCTTGTGGACTATTAATGTTTATGCGAACCAACGTCACTTGATGCCGGCTTTTGCCATTATGTTATTTGTTATCCTGCTTTTTTTGCCTCAGATCACCAATAAATCTGTACGATCAAGCTTTCTGGATAAAAGAGATTGGCTTGGCTATAACGGCAGCTCTGACAAAGGAATGGTTCTCGCTTGTGTGCTGCTTTTTCTCTTTGCCTATTGGCACGGATCAGTACTGATAGCTACATTATCCATACTTGCGATCATGGCGATCTTCAGCAGGGCCAGATTATATTATCTGATTGCGGCCGCGTCAGCTATTAGTGGTTCACTTCTGCAAATTGCATTTTTCGCTTCTGAAGGAAGCGGCGTATCTGCCAAATTTCTCTGGGGCTTCATTGCAGAGAATAAGTCAGTATCCGGCATATTTTCATACCTTGCCGAGCTGACAGGAGTTCTTATCCCACTGGCATTATTGACACTCCTGCTTCCGGGACGCAGAAGAAAAATTTTGCTTGCAGCTTTTTTGATGCCGCTGCTTGTCGCTTTTACACTATCACTGACGCCAGATGTTACTGTAAACCATAAATTCATAATGATCTCCCAGATGCTGCTGAGCATTTGGGCCGCTGAGCTGCTGATAATCCTCTGGGAGCGTGGATCTAGATATCAACAAGCTGCAAAATCTCGCAATCAAATTCCAGGTATCAGGCTGAATTTTAGCTCATTTAGATCATATCTGCTGAGGTTCACAGTTATATTTTTAGGATTTATGCTATTGTCGACCGGCCTGACAGAGTGGCGTATTTTCGCAAACGCGAATCAGGGCCAGTATAAGATTGAAGAGAGTAATCAGATCAATGAATGGATAGAGGAAGAAACCTCGGCCGATGCGGTTTTCATCACGGCACCATGGCATTATCATAGTTTTTTCCTAACCGGGCGCAGCGTCTGGTTGGGCCACAGCTATTATGCCTGGTCTGCAGGTCATGATACCGGCGGTCGTTTGATTGATTTACAGAAGCTGCTTGCAGGCGAATGGTCTGCCGCGAAAATCATCAGCTATGCCGAACGCAATGACATAGATTATTTGCTTATCGATGATGACCTACGCTCACATGCCCAGTTCACAGTTAACGAGCGTTTTTTTCAGGAAAACTTCACAGCCATGGCTGTTTTCAACGATCAAAAGCAGACAAAGATTTATAATCTGCGTCATTGATCGCACCCTTCCTCCTGTAATTTGAAGTATAATCAGACATAAGGAGCTAATATTTTTTATGCTTAAGAGGAGGATATTACTATGAATTTCGAACTGCTTCATCCCGCGGATCAATTAGTTATGATCATGGATAGGATATACAATTATGGCATGACGACCACTTCTGGCGGTAATCTCTCGATCGTTGATGAACAAGGCGATCTCTGGATTACGCCTGGAGGTGTTGATAAGGGTAGTCTCACACGTGATGACATGATCTGTGTTAAGCCAGACGGTAAAATCGTAGGCAAGCACAAGCCATCAAGCGAGCTTCCCTTTCACCAGTCTGTTTATCGCAGACGACCGGACATCAAGTCTGTTCTGCATGCCCATCCTTCAGCAATCGTTGCTTTTAGTATCGTGCGCCGTCTGCCGGATACGAGACTGATACCAAATGTTAATCTGATTTGCGGCAAAATCGCGATGGCTCCTTATGGATTGCCTGGAAGTGACGACCTGGGCGAGAAGATCGCAAAGAAATTCGACGAAGGCTATTCGACTGTTCTGCTGGAGAACCATGGTGTTGTAATTGGATCAGAGAGTTTGTTCAAGGCTTTTATGGCCTTTGAGACGCTTGAATTCAGCTCACGAATTGAACTGCATGCCCTTCAGCTTGGTAATGTTCGTTCACTTGATGACCGTCTGATCGATATTTCACGACAAAAAAACAACCCACAGCTCGAGACCTTCAAGCCTACTGGCCATACAAGCGAGGAGAAAGCGGCGCGGCGAGATATGATTAAGCTGATTCGCAGATCCTATGATCAGAATCTATTCACAAGTACCCAGGGGACTTACTCTGTGAGACTCTCAGATGGCTCTATTCTGATCACGCCATATGGCAAGGACAGGAAGTATCTCGAGGTCGAGGATCTTGTATTAATTCGCGACAAAGCACATGAGGAGGGTAAGATACCGAGCCGTTCAGCTTTGCTCCACGAAAAAATATATAGTAAGAATCCTGATATTAACTCTATTTTGATTGCTCACCCGCCTTATATTATGGCTTTTGCTGTAACTGATGAGCAATTTGATTCACGCACTATCCCGGAGAGCTACATTATGCTGAGAAATATAGTAAAGGTACCCTTCGGCGCCAGCTTCATGCAGCCTGATATGACTGCTGATATAGTAAGCCACAGCACGCCGGTCATTATTTGTGAGAATGATTGCGTCATCGTTACAGGAAGCGATCTTCTCAATGCCTTCGACCGACTTGAGGTTGCTGAATACAGTGCTCACGCAATCATTGTAAGTAAGAGACTTGGTCAGATCGTTCAGATTTCTGATCAAGAGGTCTCTGATATTCATGTTGCCTTCAAGCTGAAGAGCTGAGAAAGGTTTAGTATGCTGATACCGTTATTGCAATTTGATTTTCAGAAGCAGCAGTTTCAACCACTGATTCAAGCAGAGGCAGCTGTTATGGTTTCAGAGGCTTCATCTGCTGAGATACAAGACCTTTTGCAGCAGGCCGGTCTTGGTCCCTGCGATATGTCCGGCCTAATTGACCTTAATGCAATTTATGGACCAGACGAGCTGTTTCCTCTAGTAGATAGCCAAACATGCTTTATAGCTGTTGCGGACTCAGATTCTTTTGATAAATATAAATACCTGTTTAGCTATCATATACTGGCAAAAGTCGACAAAATTTCGTATGCGGATATATTTTGCAAGAGTCAGAACGAGCTGCTGTTCTCCGGCGACTGCCCGGGTTCGGTATCCAGACAGAGCTGCAAAGCTCGAGTTCTGGCCGAATCAGAATATTATGTCCTGGCCGGCTGCTGTTCTCCCGCTGATTTTATCCAGTCCAGAATGGCTGAGGGCGCGGCTGATCTTCATATCCACACAACAGCCTCAGATAGCAGCGATACTCCTGAAAAAGTATGCCGCAGAGTGATGGAAGCTGGACTTAGAACCTTCGCCATTACCGATCACGATAACACGGAGGCAGCTGCCGCTATCTGCGACTGTCTCCGCTCTTATCTTGCAAACGGTATGAAGGCAAGCGATTTGCCTGTATATATTCCCGGTACAGAAATCTCAGTTCAGGAGGAACGCGAGCTCCATCTGTTAGCATATTTTCCGTTTGGCGGATTTGATAGACTGCAGTATTTCCTGCAAAAGCAGCAAAATGCCAGAGATCAGAGAAATCTGGATATGATCGCGACTCTGCAGTCACTCGGCTATGACATTTCTATTGATGAATTAAATGCATCTGGTGACCATAGCGTCGGCCGCATGCAGATGGCACTTCTGCTCAAGGCAAGAGGTTATGTGAAAACTACAGCTCAGGCTTTTGCCGATTTACTTGGATATGGCAAGCCAGGGTATATTGAACGGCCCAGACCTGGTCTGAAAGAGGCGATCTTCGAGATACGAATTGCCGGAGGTGTGCCTGTTCTGGCACACCCGGCCCTTTATGGCTGGTGTCGTTCACCAGGGAAAATCAGTACGAGACAGGAACTGCTTGAGAGATTCGCGAAATACAGAAGCTGGGGACTTACTGGCATAGAGAGCTTCCATGGAGAGGCGGAGAAAAACCAACAGCATCTGCTCTCAGAGATCGCTCTCGAGCTGCAGATGCTGCGTACCGGCGGCAGTGATGATCACGGCCATAACAAATCACATACTAAGCTTTTTGATAGAAATTCGTCATTTTACTAACTTACACCAACATACTGCTTGGGTTTACGCTGCAGCTGGAGCAGTTGTTTCAATCAGGGCTTCGGTCGCTGCCGGTGTTGTTTCTGCCGGCGTCTCGGGAGCAACAGGCGGCTCTTCCGGCTCGGTAACCTCTGGCAGTGGCGGTCCAACCTCAATTATTGCTCGAATAGGCGGATAATAGCTGGAGAATATTTCCTCGCTGCGAACGAACTCACCATTTTTTGTCCAAACCTTCCAGGCTCTTGCTCTGATAAGATTATGCGGCGCTCTCTTTTGAACTCTGGCACCTGGTTCCATGGTTGGAACCAACTCTTCTATCGGAGCCTCAGGTGGAGAATTCGCAGTAACCTCTGAGCTGAGACTAATTGTCATGCCATCAGGAAGTGCTCTGCCATAAATCTGAAAACCGATTTCAGGCTTGCTGTACCATGAGACAATAGCTACCGGATAATCAGTGTTGTTAACAAATTTCATGTCCTGGCTGCCCCAGTCAATCGCTGCATCAATTCCTATATCAGTGTAGGAGCTGGGGAAAGTGTGAGGCCTTCTCTCAATAACATTCAGGTCAGCCTTCAACACAGCCTGATAAAGGGTCGTATTGGGTTGACATATACCACCACCAACTGACTTGATCAAGGTCCCGTCAAATATAGCTCCAGCTGCCTGGTATCCTTTTTCCGGTGTTCTCTTACCAATTACGCCATTAAACGAAAATGTTTCACCAGGCATAACGACATAGCCATTAAGCGCTCTTGTTACCAGAGCTATGTTGTTGTCGCGAGGAGCATCTGGTGCCGCAGCATAGGTTTTTGCCTGAGAAACCAGACCAAGACCTGCCACCTTGGCTGCAAGGTCAGCATTAGGTGCTGGAATCACCTCGGAATTTAGCTCATAGCTGCCGGAATAATTTCCATTAGTAAAATCTGTATCGATTGCGGCAATGACACTGTCAGCCGAAACCTCAAGTCCATCAGAATGCTGAGAAACTATAAATCGCTTGGCACCTACGTCAAAACCAGTGATCTGAGCGCCTATCGCTTCGATCTTTTGCTCTTCTGCAAGGGTCTTAAGCGCGTTTTCAAGCTTACTGCTGTTGTATGAAAAAGCAACCTTCAGGTCCACAGGCTCACTTTTCAAGGCTTGAATGGCTTGCTGTCTATCATATATCTGTGCCTTCTCATCCTGTAAACCGCTTACTCGTCCGATTTTCCAAGCTTCACTGATTATACTGTCAAGATCATTTTCAACACTTAAATCAGAGGCGCTGTAACTCCAGCTCTGTTCGCCAAGAGAAACAGAATACTCAATTTCATTTTCAATTTCACTGATCTCTGTTTTCAGCAAATCTTCTGCTTCATCACGTGTAAGACCGCCAATCGATATTCCATTGATGCTGATGCCTTCGTAGAACTCATCGATCAACACTTCATTTCTGGCCTGTTCGTAGCGATTACGTTCTTCCTCTAGCTTCTGCTCAAGTATTTGCTGCTCACGCAGTGCCTGCTCTATCCTTGCCTGCTCAAGCTGTTGAACATGATTCCAGACAAAATAGCCGGCTATCGATGCTGCTGCCAGAACGAGTATCACGATTGCCGCTATAAGAGCGATTGGCTTCTTCCAGAAACCGACTGTTTTATCACCTGCCGATGACATAACCTGATCACTTTCAATTGTGGACATTATTATTCCTTTCAAAACAGTATCTCTTCATTA
>CAZSLR010000069.1:0-9529 GCA_964607635.1 uncultured Oscillospiraceae bacterium | reverse complement strand
GCTAAGTCAGTTCCTGACACCTGATATAGATCCGCTAGGTCGGCAGATCATAGAGGCCTGTCTGTCAGACCAGCCTCTGGAAAAATACATTGAGCTGATGCCATATCGCTGATCAAGCATCTGAAGAACACTATGGCAAAAGCCTGCAAATACTGAGAGGATGAGTTGCTCATCCTCTCAAACTACAGGCAGCCAGCCTCGTCTTACCATTTTTACTATATGCTCCAGATAACGATCTGCTATATCAATGTCAGTCATCGAATAGAGCATGCGAGAACCTACAACATCCTCGATCTCATTTAAGATCGGCTGACCATCGTCATAGATCAGATCAATTCCAACCAATCCGAATTCTAGTTTATTGATAAGCTGCTTGATCAACACTTTTTCCTGATGATTCAGCTCATGCACGATCGCTTCACCGCCCAGACAGTAATTACTGCGAAAATCGCGTTCAGGATCCGAACGTCTGAGCATTGCTGCTTCGATATGACCACCTATTACATATACGCGCAGATCTCTGCCGAGATCACCAGCCGCCTGTTGAATGATCAGCTCATTAACTGGCGGCCCTTCCATTACCGCATATCGCCGAAGAGCATCCAGATATTCACTTTCCGTTCTCACCAGCTGAACACCGTAGCCGCCATGTCCATTTGCCGGCTTGATCACGGTCGCTCCTTGCCAGGGCAAACCGTACCAATCAGGCCATTCACCTAGAGCAGAGCAGAAAACTGAAGGCATGACCGGCAGACCGGCCGCAGAAGCCAGCTGCATCGTCCGTCTCTTATCAAGGCAAATATCACTGATGATGCCTCTATTGAATACCGGCAGCCCCATAGCTTCTAAATGATAAGCAATAAAAGGATCTCTGGTTCGATTGATAACAAAATCCGGTAAAACAGCTGCTCTGCCATCTTCACAGATTAGCGGTCTGCAAGTATCAAATCCACAACTGATATTCTCAGCCAGCAATAGCCTGAGGTGTATATGCAGCCTCTCCGCTGAGGCCATATACTTATCAATATAGGCTTGATTTCGTTCGGCCTCTGCTCGGCTATAAATGATCCAGCCACTCAATTTCATATTGACAGCCCTCCTATCGATTCTTCCTGATATGTTTCATGATAGCATCTGCTGTATCTACACCGGCGCACTCAAACAGCGTCTTAAAATGAGCGTTGGAGTTGACCTCGCAAACCAAGGGCTGACCGGCACTATCGATCAACAGATCTACTCCGGCAAAATCAAGCTCAAGGCAAGCACACGCAGCCAGAGCCAGATCGATCTGTTTCTGGTCCGGAATCCATTTTTCCATACTGCCGCCAAGAGTAAGATTGGCTCTAAACTCGCCCTCCCGGGCCGATCGCTTCATGGCGCCTATAACCTTCCCACCTACTACCTGCAAACGGAGATCGCTGCCTCTGAATGCATCGATATATTGTTGAAACAGAAATCCTGCTCCCCTGTTTTCTAATAAAACTTCCACTACCTGCTCACGATTATTCGCCAGAAACACCTGCCCGCCGAACGAGCCTATAGTATGTTTAATTATCAAAGGCAATCCCAGCTTCTCGATTATCTCATCTATAAAACTAAGATCTGTATAGCCTATATTGGCAAAAGTCATCGGCGCGATAATAGTCCTTGGTTGTGCCAGACCAGCCTCAGCCAGAGCCAGGTGTGTTTTCCCCTTGTCATCACAAAGCTCAATCGCTCTCGACCTGTTAAACAGCCTGACTCCTTTGCTTTCAATATACTCCGCCAGCCTGATATCCTTATCCCAAAACAAGCAAAATGCAGGATGATCCCATTCATCTGGTTCATCCTGCAAATCTATCAGTAATTCATCATTATGAATAAGCCTCAGATTCATGTCGTTGCTATCGGCAGCTCTAAGCAGCCAATCATAAAGCTCGGAAAACTTATCTGAAACTAGAAATCTATTCACAACCAGCCAGCCATCAAGCATCGTGATCTCCTTCTTTGCCAGCAATTATCTAACACGATCAGCCGATAATACTAATCTTAGCTGAATAGACCGCAATTGTGAACCCTTCCCGCTCATGACGAGAAAATGCTAAATAATATGGCTTAAGAATGCCTTGGTACGCTCATTCTGAGGGTTATCAAAAATTTCTTCAGGCGTCCCCTGTTCAACAATATGCCCCTCATCCATGTAGATAACACGATCTGCAACCTCGCGTGCGAAGCCCATTTCATGAGTGACAACAACCATTGTCATACCTTCCTCGGCCAGACTCTGCATAACACGCAGAACCTCGCCAACCAGCTCTGGATCCAGAGCGGAGGTAGGCTCATCAAACAGCATTATTCTCGGACTCATAGCCAAAGCTCTTGCTATCGCGACGCGCTGCTTCTGTCCGCCTGAGATCATCGCCGGATAGACATCCGCCTTGTCAGACATGCCGACTTTTTCCAGCATGGCCTTGCCCTGCTCTATAGCTTCCGAGTGAGGTACCCTCTTAACCTGCGTCAGTCCTTCAATAACATTGTTCATTACCGTCATATGTGGAAACAGATTGAAGTGCTGGAACACCATGCCAACCTCGCGCCTGATCAGATGCAAATTGTTCGTTTTGTGGCTGACCTCTTTACCGTCAATCGTAATAGTTCCCTTCTGAGGCTTCTCGAGAAAATTGATACATCGCAGCAAGGTGCTTTTGCCAGAGCCGCTGGCGCCGATTATAACCACGACCTCGCTGAGAGCGACGTCCAAATCAATGTTTTTCAGAACCTTCAGTTTACCGTAGGATTTACTGAGAGATTTTATTTTAATCATATGTTCCATGCTTAATTCATCCTTTCATTCAGAGCAAATATCTTAGCATCAGCTGTTACACTCTATGGTCACTGACCTTGAGCCTGCGTTCGAGACGATTAGTCAGGAAGGTCAGAATTGAAGTCATAAGCAGATAGAACAGGGCCGCGATCGAAAGCATTTCCATCATCAAGTAATTAGACGAAGCAAGCTGTCTTGAATGCAGAAGCAGCTCTGAAACACCGACGGCGCTCGCAAGCGACGAGTCCTTGAGTGCTATGATGAACTGGTTTCCCAACGGTGGTATGGCTCGCTTGAAGGCCTGCGGAAGTATGATCCTCTTCATGACTTGTCCACCAGTCATGCCAAGTGAAATACCGGCTTCCTTCTGTCCACGATCGATGCTCTGGATCGCGCCTCGGAATATCTCAGCGATATATGCACCGTTATGTATACCAAGAGCGATGATCGCGGACGGTATTCTGTCCAGATTGATGATTCGAACCAGACCGAAATAAATCAGAAATAACTGCAGAAGCAGCGGTGTTCCACGAATTACTGATATATATAGTTTTGCCGGCCAGGTTAAGACCTTCGTTTTTAGGATTCGCATCAGGGCGAATACTATTCCCAGGAATACGCCGACAAGGATTCCGAAGAAGGTAATTTGCAGTGTTGTCCATGCCGCCGGTATAAATGTAATCACATAATCCAGAAACGTATTGAAATCCATTTTTTCTCCTTCCAGACTTTACGCAAGCAGAGGGCATTGCCATGCTTGCGTAAGATCAGCTGAAACAAAAAGCTTGCAGCCAGCGTCAATTATCTATTCGAAAAACTGACGATTGATAGATTATCTGCCAATATCAAAAAGATCTCATTTCACTGTAATATCGGCTCCGTTATGCCATTTCTCGCTGATTTTTCTCATAGTTCCGTCAGCATGCATTTCGGCCAAAACCTCATCTATTTTTGCAAGAAGAGTTTCGTCATCCTTATTGATAGCAATACCCATCTCCTCAAGTCTTATAATCTCGCCGGCCATCATAAGCTCATCGCCGCCTGCCAGCTCTGCCATAGCAGCTACACCGACGAGACGGTCAGTAACGACACCATCAACTCTGCCATTGATAAGCTCCATCATTGTGGCATTGTCATCCTGATAAAACACTGCCTCTGCGCCTATACTCTCGGCATCCTCAACGAAATTGGTTCCAGTTGAAACCGCAACTGACTTCCCTTCCATTTGTGACGGATCAGTGATGCCTGAATCAGCACGTACAAACAGCTGCGCTCCAGAATAGTAGTAAGGCTTGGTGAAGTTTACAACCTCCAAGCGCGTCTTAGTAATGGCCATACTGCCAAGGATGCCATCATAACGGGCATTACGTAGACCTTCTGTCAGACCGTCCCAGTCAGATGTTTCGTATTTCAGTTCAACACCGAGCCTCTTCGCGATCTCAGCACCTGTATCGACATCGAAGCCAATTACGCTTCCATCATCGCCAATGAAGTTAAATGGCGGATAACCACCACTGCCTACGACAACAAGCTCCTTATTGTCCAGTACACGCTCGAGGCTGTCTTTGTTATCCTTGCCACATGCGCCTATTACCAGCGCCATCAGCAATACTATTGCTACTATCAAGGTTGTCTTTCTGAATTTCATTTAATTACTCCTCCTATTTCGTCATCACCATGTTGGCTTGAATTTTCAAAACAATAGTTGAAATTATAACGTGATGTCAATTTCATGTCAAACAAGCGTTCATAAAATACATCGTGTTTTATGCCGAATTAAAGTCATTTTAAACTTCTACTTGTTAGATCTATACTAAAGCAATGCGATGATAAAAAACCTTATAACAAGCCTTTATCAGGCTTACAATACAGCCGTGACGGCATTTATGAAAGAGATCAGCATTTAAAAACTTGCTGCAGCAAGAAGCACCATCAATAATGATACATATAAGAATATTACTAATATGTTTGATGATCAGTTTATGTTACACTCTCTGATTATCCTCACACAAAAACTGAACTTATATATTTGCCTATTTATTAATTTATTCAAATTTTGTATTACAAGCATACAATAACGCCTGTCATCAGAGACGACAGACGTTATACAAAAGCCAGACTGCTATATTTAGTTCATACCGTAAAACTCAGCCTTGGTTACTGCTCAAATCTTGCCAATTCTGCCTTGCTTGCGGCCCGCAGAGACTTGATCTTGGACAGCTGCCACAGCCGCTGGCACAGCCACTCTCACCCTTAAGCTTCTTTCGAATGGCAGAAATAACGATCGCAGCCAAAGCTGCAAAGATCAACCCTGAGATAATATATGTAGCCATACCTATGTCACGACCTTTCGTATGCCGGTGTTCCGACTGCATTCTTAGTTTTCTTCGCAGGCTTCCTGAACAGAAGCCAAATTATTAAGATGACTAGTACAACAGCAGTTCCCTGGCCAATTCCGAAGGAAGCACCGAGGAAAATCAAGCTGCCCAGCTGATAGACGATCAGAGCTGAAGCATAAGCCAACAAAGTCTGATAGCCTACAGCAAACCAGGTCCAACGGGCATTTCCCATCTCCCTGTGTATCGCACCAATCGCGGCAAAGCAAGGCGCACATAGCAGGTTGAAAACCAGGAATGAATAAGCGCTTACCTGGGTAAAAGCCAGCTGCAGCTGTGGCCATATTTCAACTCCATCCTCTGCTACCTCTGCAGCACCGTAGAGAACACCGAAGGTACCAACAATGTTCTCCTTCGCGATCAGACCTGTAACAGTTGCGACAGTTGCTCGCCATTCACCCCAGCCGAGCGGAACGAACAACGGCGCCAGAACACGGCCGAGCGAAGCCAGTATACTCTGATCAGCATCAACCATGCTGAAGCTCCAGTTGAAGCTGGACATGAACCAGATCAAAGCGCTGGCAGCAAATATGATCGTACCAGCTTTCTTGACAAAAGCCTTGCTACGATCCCACATGTGGACCAGCACGCCTTTTGCCGCTGGTAAATGATAGGCCGGCAGCTCCATAACGAAAGGTGCGGGATCTCCTGCGAACAGCCTGGTTTTCTTAAGAATAATACCAGATAGAATTACTGCACCTATGCCAAGGAAATAGGCGGACGGGCCGACCCAGCTGACCTGCGGGAAGAGCGCACCGGCGATCAAAGCGATAACCGGCAGCTTAGCTCCGCAGGGAATGAAAGAGGTGACCATGACCGTCATACGGCGGTCCTTCTCCTTCTCAATAGTTCTGCTGGCCATGATGCCGGGAACACTGCATCCTGTGCCAACCAGAAGCGGGATGAAGCTCTTGCCAGACAGACCGAACTTACGGAATATCCGGTCCATTATGAAGGCAATACGAGCCATATAACCGCAATCCTCAAGGACCGCAAGGCAGAGGAACAAGACCATCATCTGCGGCAGGAAGCCCAACACAGCACCTACACCCGCGATAATGCCATCCAGAATAAGGCTCTGAAGCCAAGCAGCAACACTAAGTGAAACCAGCCAGCCTTCTACCGCCTCCGGAATGATTGCTCCGAATAGTTCTTCATTTACCCAGTCAGTGCCCATGACACCAATAGTCTGAATAGAGAGGTAATAGACAAGCCACATTACAAACGCGAAGATCGGCAGCGCCAGCCAGCGATTGGTAACGACACGATCGATCTTGTCGCTTGCGCTAAGCTCGCCTGGCCTGTTTTTGACCAGACTGCTCTTAACAAGCCCGGCAATATACTGATATCTGCCGTTGGTTATGATACTTTCACTATCATCGTCCAGCTTCTCCTCAACCGCTGAGATCAGTTTCTCAATGAGAGTCATTTTCTCAGCACCAAGTCCGAGTCTATCAATGATCTTCTCATCACGCTCGAACATCTTGATCGCATGCCATCGCAGCTGCTTATCGGCAACTTTGCCAGACAGAGACAGAAGCGACGCTATTTCCGTCAAAACATTCTCAGTTTCCGGTTCATAGCTGATCATGTTCGGTGCAGAAGGATCGAAATCACTATCGCTCTTATTTACAGCATGTCTGCCACGGGCCATCTTAACGGCAAGCGAGGCGGCCTCTTTGGCACCACGACCCTTAAGCGCGCTTGTTGCGACAACCGGACAGCCTAGTTGACTCGACAGACTCACCAGATCAATTTTATCGCCGTTCTTCTCGACGAGATCGATCATATTAATTGCCACCACGACCGGAAGCCCTATCTCACACAGCTGAGTTGTCAAATAGAGATTCCTCTCGAGATTGCTGCCATCAACCAGATTAAGGATGACATCAGGCTGTTCATCAAGCAGATAATTCCTGGTGACGACCTCCTCAAGCGTATATGGCGACAAGGAGTAAATACCCGGAAGATCCTGAATGATAATACTCTTATCGCCTCTAAGATATCCTTCCTTCTTCTCCACTGTAACACCCGGCCAATTGCCGACATACTGACTCGAACCAGTCAGATCATTAAACATGGTTGTCTTGCCGCAGTTTGGATTGCCGGCAAGAGCTATCTTAATTTTCGACATATCATTCTCCTTGTTATTCACTCGTAGTTGTTTTTTGTTATATTGTTAATAATGGTTAACTTTATGGCAAAAATAGAAGCCTAAGCCAATATAATTAACTCTGCCTCTGACTTCCTGATAGATAGCGAATAACCGCGCAGGTTTATCTCGATCGGATCGCCCAACGGAGCTACCTTACGAATAATTATCTCCGCGCCTTTTGTAATTCCCATATCCATGATTCTGCGCTTCAGCGCACCTTGGCCGCCTAGCTTGGCAACAGTCACTGTTTCTCCAACAGCGGCCTCCTTAAGTGTTCTCATTCCTCTTAACCCTCCTAGCATTACGCAACCTGAATTTTATTGGCCATGCTTCTGCTGATAGCAACTCTGGTATCACGAACCTTAATTATCAAATCACCACCGTACTCAGATACGATAGTCACCTCACTGCCATTAACGAAGCCTAAATTCTCAAGAAATCTGCGAACATCATCCTTGCCGGAAATTTTTACTACCGAGCTTGAATTTCCCATACCAATCATCGACAATGGCATAATTTTTCCCTCCAGATCGTACATATCATTTGATCGTCATCTGTTAACTTTAGTAAACTTTATCGACACAAGTTTATAATAGTTAACAAATAATGTCAAGTGTCGCTTTTGCTGTATTGAAACATTTGCTAGCACTGGCAAAAGACGGCACCAAAATGATGCCGCCTTATTATTGTATACACATAATATTTCGATTATTCCATAGAAAACTATTTTTTCTGATCCAGGTGTACATCCAGCTGCGGATAAGGAATCTCAATGTTATTCTGGTCAAAGGCATGCTTGACCTGTTCGATCAGATCGAAGCGCATCGGCCAGTAGTTCTCTGCCATGGTCCAAACACGCAAAGCGAAGGAAAGCGAGCTGTCTCCATGCTCTGTAAGTCTGCAGAACGGTTCAGCCGGCTGATCAAGCGCGAACTCATGATCGGAAGCTATACTTATAAGAATTGATTTTACCTTTTCGATATCAGCATCATAGGCTGTAGTAAAAACAAGATCAATTCTTCTTTTATCCTCCATAGAATAATTAACGATAGAGGTGTTTGTCAGCGAGCCATTCGGCAACATAATCCTGTTATTATCGATGGTTTTAAGCACTGTGTAAAATATATTGATCTCGGATACAGTGCCTGCATCGGTGTGGTTATCAATATAGTCACCAACACGAAAAGGCTTGAAGATCAGTATCATCAAGCCGCCTGCCAAATTCCCCAACGCACCCTGAAGAGCCAGACCGATAGCCAGGCCGGCCGAGGCCAGAACAGCAAGCACAGAGGTCATCTCAAGACCGAGGAAGGTGGCTATACTTATACCGAGCAGGATTTTCAGACTGATTGAAACAAAACTGCGAATGAATCCATGCGCACTGGGATCTATCTTCGCGAATCCTTTTGATTTGGAGATGACCTTGAGTAAAACTTTTATCAGTTTAAGACCTACGATCAAGATGATGATCGAAATCACAATCTTTATACCTGTCGTCGTAGCGAATACGATCAGCAGTTCAAGTACTTGATCCAGAATATCCATTTTGTCCTCCATGCTTAAAATGATCTATCAATTTACAATTCGCGCGATCAGATCACGCCGAAACCTAATGAACTTGTCTTTAGCTGGTGAATTAATCTTTATCTGGTCGCTACCAGGACACAGCCCTGAAGTGCGGTTAATCCCAACTCATCAATCAGCGCCATGATGTCATCATTATGCGTTCCAGGCTGAAGCCAAATATATTTGATGCCAAGCTCGGCCGCTTCTCTCAGGAAGGCCCCGCCCCTCTTCGGCGATACCACCATATTGATCACATCCGGGAGAACCGGCAGGCTGCGAAGGTCAGGGTAACATGTCTCACCTTCGACCTCCTGATATACCGGGTTGACAGGATAGACCTCATAGCCCTTGCTACGAAGTTTGTTAAAGATCATATTGCCATATTTATCCGGATTATTATTAGCACCAATAACAGCCCATTTCTTGTGTTTCAGCATTTCAGCGCCCAGATCAGCCTCATGATCGATCCTAGCCTGCAGATCCTGCACATTGTTTTCATTATTCATAATTACACGCCTCCCGGGTCATTTATCTATTTTAACATATCAATACCAGGCGCCGGAAAAACCGTATCGGTTGAACTTTCCAAACACAATAGATAATATATAT
>CAZSLR010000068.1:0-9573 GCA_964607635.1 uncultured Oscillospiraceae bacterium | reverse complement strand
ACAACATCATACTCAGGATAGGCATTCTTGAAATCTTCGATAACATCTGTTATTTCATAATCCTGCCCATACAAGGTATATGTGTCGGATTCTCTGGACATGTACTCACCCCAGTTATAAATAACTAGTGTTTTGCTGCGATCTTTTCCACCGCAGGATGTGAGCAGCAGAGAAACTGAAAAAAGTAAAACCGCAGTCAATGCTAAGACTCTTCGCTTCATTATTTAACCCCTCCTCTGGTACCGGCCTTGATTCTTGAATCTTTGCCGGAACGAATGTTTACTATAATCAAAAGTATTAAAACTGTGATAAACATTAGTGCTGATAATGCGTTTATTTGCGGATTAACACTTTTTCTTGCCATCGAATAAATAGTTATAGCAAGCGTTGAAATCTGATTGCCCGCAGTGAAGTAGCTGATTACAAAATCATCGATCGATAGTGTGAATGTCAGAATAAGTGCTGTTACTATACCAGGCATTATCTCAGGCAATATGACCTTGATGATAGCTTGATATGGTCTGCAGCCTAGATCAAGAGCAGCTTCATATATATTTTTATCCAGCTGTTTGAATTTTGGAGAAATCGACAATATAGCGTATGGAATGTTAAAAGCGATATGTGCCATCAACAATGTCGGGAAGCCTGTCTTAATTCCAATAAAATAGAATAGAAGCATCAATGAGATACCTGTTACCAGATCAGGACTAACATTCGGTATATAGGTTACCTGCATAATTGCTGACCTAAGGCGTCTCTTCATAGACTGTAGGCCAAGGCATGTAATGGCAGCGACAAAGGTTGATATCAATGCAGATAAAAGAGCGATAATAAGCGTAACTCGCAATGCGCTTAGGATATCTGCGTTTTGAAAAAGCTTTCGATACCATTCTAATGTGAAACCACCCCAGACAGCTCTTGACTTGGCATCGTTGAATGAGAAAATAATCAATACGATAACAGGTGCATAGAGAAAAGCGAATATCAAAAGCATATATCCGTTTTTTAGAAGCTTTTTCATCCTAGCACACCTCCTCCCGCGTTGTCTTCCTCATACCTTGTAAGAACACGCATACTGGCAAGTACAAATACAAGCAAGAGAATCGAGAGAGCAGAGCCTACTGTGTAATCGCGTGAAACCATGAATTGCCTCTCTATAGCATTACCAATCAGCAGATATCTCCCACCTCCAAGAAGGTCAGGAATGAGAAATGTGGTCATCGCAGGCATGAAGACCATATTAATACCTGAGAAGATACCTGGCAGACTCAATGGAAATATCACCCTGGCAAAAGTCTGCTTCTTGTTGGCTCCGAGATCCTCAGCAGCCTCAATCAAGCTCTTGTCAATTTTAAGTAAAACAGAATGAATAGGTAAAACCATGAACGGTAAATAATTGTAGACCATACCTAATCCAATTCCGAAATCATTGTATAAAAACTGAACCGGACCGAGACCGAACATGCCAATGAAGCTGTTGATTATTCCATTGGGCTCAAGCAAAGCCAGCCAAGCATATGTTCTTAACAAAGCATTCATCCACATTGGTAGAACGAATAGAAAAAGCAAGAAACTGCTGCCCTTCTTTGCTTTGCTCCGCTGAGCGAGTATATAGGCTGCAGGGTAGCCAGCGATAAGACAGATCAAGGTACTGACGAGAGCCAGACTTAATGATTTCGCAAATACATTTATATATATCGGCACCTGCAAATCCACATGCCAAACACTGTTTAGTCCAAAAAAATCTAATGCGACAGTGCTTTCTGTACTGAAAATACTTCTGATTCCCTCAAGTGTGAAGTATAAATTACCTACGGAATCATATGCGCTAAATGCATAAAAAGCCACCAGAAGCAGAGGGGCTATTGTAAAAACCGCCATCCAGATCATGTAAGGAGCGGCTAGCTTTTGCATTCGCATTACCATATTGCTTCCTCCTGGCTGGGAATCCCATCATCCGTATTTTCATCCAACTGCCCTCTATCTGGCGAAAAATCAGATTTTGCCATTACATGAATCTCATCCGGATCAAAATGAAGGCCGACTGTCGTACCAGGGGTGACCGGGTCTGTACTGTGCACCATGAAACTGAAGCTATCAGTGTCTACTGTCATCTCATAATGAACACCTTTGAATACAATTGAACTGACAACACCTCTTAGTGCTTTACCCTCAGAGCTAACTATCTGAATATCCTCAGGTCTGATCACTACATCGACATCCTCTAGCTCAAAACGGGGATCAACGCAGACGAAGCTGTGTCCACAGAAATCCACCTTGAAGTCCTCGGTCATTCTGCCGGGGAGTATGTTGCTTTCTCCGATAAAATCAGCAACGAAGGCATTTCGTGGCTCATTGTATATATCAGTTGGTGTGCCTATCTGTTGTATCCGGCCCTGCTTCATGACAATTATAGTATCTGACATTGTCAGAGCTTCCTCTTGATCATGTGTGACATAAACAAAAGTAATGCCAAGTGATTGCTGCATTTGCTTAAGTTCTATTTGCATTTCCTTTCGCATCTTCAAATCAAGTGCTCCCAGAGGCTCATCCAGAAGCAATACACGTGGCTTATTGACGATGGCTCTTGCTATAGCGATTCTTTGCATTTGTCCGCCTGAAAGTTGATCGACCCAGCGATTTTCATAGCCCTTGAGATCGACCATCTTGAGAGCCTGTTCAACTCTAGATGCAATTTCCGTAGCAGGCAGCTTCTGCAAATTGAGACCAAAAGCAATATTGTCCTTAACATCAAGATGTGGAAAAAGCGCGTATCTTTGGAAGACTGTATTAACCTTACGTAAATAGGGCGGTACAATCAGCAAATCATTGTCCTCGAAGGTAACAGAACCGCTGTCAGGCTGTTCAAAACCCGCCAGAATTCGAAGAGTTGTCGTTTTACCGCAGCCGCTTGGGCCGAGAAGTGTGATAAACTCATTGTTTCTAATATAAAACGTAATATCATCGAGCACCTTAGTGTCTCCATATGATTTACAGATATCAATTAATTCAATGATATGTGAAGAACCGGTTGAATCAGCAAGCTGACCTGTTTTCGCGCCATTTGATACTTTTGATTTGATAGTTGGATTTTTCTTAAGATTGTTAAACATGATGCCTCCTATGATAAACACTGCACAGACAGGTTTCTAACTAAATCAAAAACTAGGTGGTGTTGAGATCCAAAGAACCTTTGCCTGTTTCTTGCCCTTGTTCTCAAGATGATGTGGTACCCCAGGACTTATCATGAAGCTCTCACCCTTTTTCGCCTTAATTCTGCGTTGACCCAAAACAATAGTTATATTTCCGTCTAAAATGTAACCAAATTCCTCACCTTCATGTGGATTGTCAGGATAGGTCTGGCCTCCTGGTTCGATTGTTACAAGGATAGGTTCCATTTCGTTTTTTTGAGCGTTTGGAATCAGCCAGCAGACAGAGCTCTTGAGCTCAGCGTCTTCCTTGATCGCGAAATCATCATTTGTAAAGACAACCTTGTCTTCGGCCTGTTCCTTGAAGAATAAAGGAAGATCAGTACCCAAGCATTCTAGAATATCTCTCAAGGTGGCAATCGAAGGAGATGTCATATTTCGTTCTAGTTGAGAGATAAAACCCTTCGAAAGCTCGCACCTGTCAGCAAGCTCCTCTTGTGTTAACTGATTAGACAGACGTAAAAACTTAATTTTTTCGCCAATATTCATATCACAACTCCTTGCATAGCCCTCATGAATGAAAGCAATCGGCCGTATCATTATGAGGTTATTACAGCTGAACCTGTATAATTGTTTAAACTTCGTGTTTAGTTATACTAAACACCAACTGCAATTATAACTATCATTAAGTAATAGTGTCAAATATAATTTTCTAAGCTTCATTTGATTGCTGAATAATCAATCAAATGAAGCAGATGTATTCAATTATCCTCAAGAATGAGTTAATAATCATAGCAGGTGATTGCTTTTTGTATTGAGGCACGCTATTCTAATTCGAGAATATCTGTAAGGAGATTTAGAGTGATGGTTGCAGCACAGCAGGCTCTGCGTGATAAGATCAAGCAGGCTAAACGAGTAGTTATTAAGATCGGCACATCTACGCTTACATATGATAATGGCAGAATTAATCTGACTAATATGGACCAACTATGCAGATCAGTAGCAAATCTGATGAATAGCGGCAAGCAAGTTGTCCTGGTATCATCAGGTGCTATCGGAGTAGGTGTTGGCAAGCTGCGTTTGCCGGAGAAACCATCCTCGATCAGGCGCAAGCAGGCAGTCGCAGCTGTTGGTCAGTGTGAGCTGATGAATATGTATAGCCGGTTGATGTCAGATTACAGCTATACAGTAGGACAGGTTCTACTTACAAAAGACGACATTGATGATGAACAGACAAGAATTAATATTGTCAATACATTCGAAGCATTGATGGAAATGGAAATAATTCCTGTCGTTAACGAGAATGATACTGTGTCAACTCGTGAAATTTATCACAATGGGACATTTGGTGACAATGACACATTGTCAGCAATTGTCGCTGTATTGCTGGAAGCTGATCTCCTTATAATGCTGACTGATATCGATGGCCTTTATGACAGTGATCCACGCATTAATCCAGATGCTGCTTTTGTTTCCTATGTTCCAGAGATAACTGATGAAATAGAAGCCAGTGCCGGTGCGGCAGGAAGTCAACGTGGAACAGGTGGAATGCGCAGTAAAATATTAGCTGCCAGAATTGCAACTGTGGCAGGTCTTGATGCGATTATCGCAAATGGATCAGTTCCCCATATGATAGATGATATTGCTGACGGGAAAAATAAGGGCACCATGTTTGCTGCCCTTCGTGAATGAACTTAATGATAATGTGAAATAAGCGTGGTCTAGCTGATCAACCAACTGGCGGTAGTGCTGTTTGATCAACTACTTCCGGTTGGCCGGGAATGGTAGGATCGGTTACCTCCGGTTCAGGCTCGGGCAAATGGAGATTGCAAGGATCCTTGGGATTGAGCAAAACCCCTGGTATGAAATATTCTCCCTGCTGGTTGGGACAATCCGGACCGGCGATCATGCCTGAATCCTTACAGATCGTCGCGCTGGTGATGGTTTCCGGCTTGTTAAAATCTCGTGGCTCCAGTCCCTCATGAATTGAATTCATCGCAGCCTGCCAGATCCTGATCGCGTTGTTCTGGTCAGCTCTTATTATTTCTGTTCTTCTGCCGAATTCATTGTCAAAACCATACCAGACAGCAGCTGTGTAATAAGGTGTATAGCCACAGAACCATTTATCAATATTATCATCTGTTGTGCCTGTCTTGCCTGCTGCAGGCATATTATTCAGTGAGTACCCGGCGGCAGTACCCTGAGTAAGAACATCTCTCAATATATCAGTTATCACAAACGCGGTTTCAGGCTTATAGACCTCATCAAACTCTGGTCTGTTCTCCAGTAAAACATTGCCATCATAATCAAGAACACGAGTGTACATGTAAGGATCTGTATAAAAACCATTATTGGCAAAAGTCGAGTAAGCACCGGCCATTTCCATGGTTGTGACACCATAAGTCAGAGCGCCCATCGCCGAGCTGACCAGCCTGTCCTGACTATCTATGCCTACCTGATGCAGATAGCTTAATGAAGTATCAAAACCTATGACATCAACCAAAACCTGAGCAGCAATAGTATTTCTGGACATTTCAACAGCTCTTCTTAAAGTAATATTATTTAGGTAACTGTTATCAGCGTTCTTAGGATAAATTTCTGTGGGATCATGTGGGTTTAGATAAACCGGCTTGTCAGAAACAATTGAAGCTGCGGTAACCTTGCCGGTGTCAAGCGCTGGCGCATATACATTAAGAGGCTTAATACTCGAGCCTGGCTGCCTCTTGGCTGAGGTCGCACGATTCAGCACAAAATTGGCTGTTTTCTCGCCATAGCCGCCGACCATGGCTTTTACCTGGCCTGGATTTTTTAGATTGTCCACGATCACGATCGAGCCCTGTGGCCCGCTAGGTAGATGACTCAAGGCGGAGGGCTCTCTGGAGAAATATTCCTGTGTATTAAACACCTCTTCGACCTTGGACTGTATCCCAGGGTCCATGGTCGTTTCTATGGTCAGCCCATGATTATAGACAGCAAGTGAAGCCATCTGTTCGCTGTAGCCACGCCTCTCGACCAAATCATTTATAACTGTCTGAATAATATAATCAACGAAATATGAATTGACCTGATTAGCCGACACCTTCATAGGCGTGTCGCGGAAAATGAGCTCGGTATCCAAGGCTTCCTTGTATTCCCTCTCAGAAATCATACCTAACTCGTACATTTTACCAAGGACTATTCTCATACGACGCAAAGCGTTCCTTCTGCCATTTTCGGTAAGCGGATTGTAGGTAGAAGGACGATTTGGCACGCCTGCCAAAAAAGCACATTCAGTCAAATTCAGTTGAGAAGCTTCCTTATTAAAATAAGCCTTGGAAGCTGATTGAATACCAACATAACTGTTTCCCATTGGTACGAGATTAATGTAAAGCTCCATAATCTCATCTTTGGATTTCTGCTTCTCAAGCTCGATCGCATTAAACCATTCCTGAATTTTGCGCTGCGCCGATATCTGATCAGCACCGGATATCATTTTTACGGTTTGCTGTGTAATAGTAGAGCCGCCGTGAGTAGCTGCACCACCATTTGATAACGCTGACAAGACAGCACTGCCAATACGCCTCGGATCGATTCCTATATGCTCGTCGAAGCGTTCATCCTCAATTGCCTTGAAGGCCTCATCAATATAGGTATTCTCGACAGCGGTAAAAGTCACGAACTCGCGATTGATATTCTGTGAACCTGTAAGAATCGCTATGTCCTCTTTGTTCTGATCGAGAATGTGCGAAACCTCATTTGTATTCTTTATCTGGTCGACAAAAATAGGCTGAGCAGTAGAAATGTAACCAATCAGCATTCCGAAACCAAGACCACCGACAAGAAAACCAATTATGGCAACAACAATGACTATAAGTGCCAGTGCTTTGCCCAAAGAGACACCAAGCAAACGAGTGATGCCCATAATAGCACCACTATGTGTTGGCTTACCCTTGATCCTATGTTTCAACTCTCTTCTTACCGCCTGATCGGATCTGCGCCGCGGCGGTGGAGCATATCTATTATCTGCGTTATTGATATCTGCCACCTGAGCTCTCCTTTTGCCAGTGTATTATCTGACAATTATAAAAGAGGGGTTCTTACCCCTCCTCTTGTTAACATGTAAGCTTATTGCATTATCATTGTTGCCGGATTAAGGGGTTCTCCGTAGAGTCTTATTTCAAAATGCAAATGAGACCCGGTCGAGGTGCCTGTGCTGCCGACCTTGCCTATGAGATCGCCCTTCTGAACCTTCTGTCCGGCACTGACGTCCAGCTTGCTGCAATGCATGTAGACTGTTGTGAATCCGTTGCCATGATTGATTACTATATAATTTCCCTGAGAACGTCCGTAAGCTGCTGTTGTAACAGTTCCGGCTCCGGCAGCATAGATCGGTGTACCTGTCGGGCTTGTCATATCTACAGCCGGATGAAAATGGTAGTAACCGTAAACTGGATGTCTTCTTGAACCATAACCTCTCAATGAACCTGATGATGGCTTCTTGGTCGGCAGATAGTCAAGCTTATTTTTAATTGTTGCTTCATACTCTGTGAGATCAATTTCCTGTGCTTCAGGCATTTGTTTGAAATTCTCAAGCTTGCTCTGAAGCTGAATCAGGTTTCTTGCTTCTTCAGCATATGAAGAAGCGGAGCCACTTGAACGAGAAATCATCTGTGTGTTGAGATTGCTCATCAGAGCGTTAAGGATCGTATCTTCGAGCTGATTCATTTCGTTTTCCTTAGACTCAAGAGCTTCGTTCAGCTCCTCTGCCTTGGCCTTCTCCTGGTCCAGCTCTTCCTTGAGATTGATCTTCTCGATGGTTTCGCAAAGCTGCTCATCTCTGTTTAGAGACTCGTTTAAGGACTGAAGTCCTGAAGCATCACCTGTGCTTACTTCGGATTTTATCAGTTCAGCTGCTGCGCCTGCCGGATCTCTGGTCGCTGCCAGGTATCCGACGGATGAAGCGGCCGCTATAGTTACGATCAAAGCAACTGCAGCCAGTGGTTTTTTATACTTATGCAGCCATATAAGCCGCTTGTTAACAGTTCGTACAGCTGTTTTGCCAGCTGTGGACCAACGCTTCTGCATAGCGTCTCCTTTCGAGTTACAAGAATACACATCGCACATTATAGTGTAAAATGAGAAAAAAAGCAATCTGCTGAGAGGACTCTGATATGGTAACACATGACGATAAAATGATAGTAAAAGCCGGTGATTCGATAGAGTTGGCGATTTTTGATTTAAATCAGCACGGACAGGGGGTTGGCCGTTTTAACGGCATGATCGTTTTTGTCGAGGGGGCTCTGCCTGGCGAGACGGTAGATGTAACTATTGAAAGTGTGAAAAAAAACTACGCTGTGGGTGTAATCAAACAGTTATTAGTCTCGTCACCTGACAGGGTGGATCCGTTATGTCCTCTTGCGCAAAACTGTGGAGGCTGTGCTGTTCAACACCTGAGCTACGAAGCACAGCTTAAGTGGAAGCAAGAGCATGTAGCAGGTCTGTTTGACAGAGCTAGTCCTGCCGGCTGGCAACGGGAAAAGCTCATGCCGATAATTGGAATGAATGATCCCTGGTATTATCGCGGGAAGGTGCAAATACCGTTTTCCGGAGATGTAAATGAGCCTGTGGCTGGCTTCTACGCCAGAAGGAGTCATGAGATCATCGATGGAGATGTATGCTATATACAGCATCCAATTGCGGATGTTGTAAGAGCTGTTGTAAGAGAGTACATCATTGAGAACAAACTTCAGCCTTACAATGAGAAATCTCATAAAGGAACAATTCGGCATGTAGTTGTACGAACAGGTTATTTTAGCGGGCAGGTCATGGTAATAATTGTGACTAATGAAGATGAGCTGCCTTGTCTGAGCGAATTGACTGAAGCATTGCAGTTCAGGATCAGTAAATGGTTGTCTGATGGACAAAAACCACCTTATAGTAATACAGAGGATCAGACGGAGCGGCAGAAATTTATACTCACAAGCCTCTGGCTTAACATAAATCAAAGCAAGGGGAATATCGTTCTGGGAGATGATCTGCGGCTTTTGTTCGGACAGGAATATATGATTGAAGAAATTCTGGGTGTTAAATACAGAGTGTCACCAAGATCCTTTTTTCAGGTAAATCCTCACCAAACCGTTGTTCTGTATCAGGAGGTACTGAGGATGGCTGATCTGAAGGGCACAGAAACGGTCCTTGATCTTTATTGTGGAACCGGTTCGATTTCATTGCTTCTTGCCAGGGAGGCTGGTTTTGTCAGGGGAGTTGAGATCGTGGGCGAGGCGATCGATGATGCCTGGCTTAATGCAAAGAGCAACAATATTACTAATGTCGCTTTTATAGCTTCTGCAGCCGAAAAATGGCTGCCGACATATTTAGAAGACGGCGGCAAAGCTGATTTGGCAGTGATCGATCCGCCGCGCAAAGGCTGTGACGTAGATTTTAT
>CAZSLR010000067.1:7206-9602 GCA_964607635.1 uncultured Oscillospiraceae bacterium | reverse complement strand
TTGTAAGGTGCTTTGATGATTCAGGTAACAGAGCTCAGAAAGAGGTATCGGAACAATCTGATGGTTTTGTATTCCCATCATAACGCCAAATTCACCTCTGATTATTTGCTTGGCAGCGGCTGTACCAAGTGATGTTGCCAGAACTCTGTCATATGGACTTGGCTGTCCGCCGCGCTGAAAATGGCCAGGCACTGTCACTCTGATTTCCTGTCCGGTTTTCTTCTCGAGCTCCTGTGCCAGCTGATAACCCACTGATGGTGCCATTATATCTGACTTATACTTTTTGAATTCTTTTTTACTCATGGACGCCTCTTCGGTCGACAAAGCTCCCTCAGCAATCGCGATTATTGAGAATTTTTTCTTCTGCGCCTGTCGTTTCTTCAAACCCGAGATCAAAGCATCCAGAGAATATGGTATCTCCGGTATCAGTATGATATCTGCACCACCTGCAATACCGGCATGTAACGTCAGCCATCCGGCCTTGTGGCCCATCAGCTCGATGATGAATACACGGCCATGGGACGTAGCAGTCGTGTGAATACTGTCAATTACTTGAGTTGCTATATTGACAGCGCTCTGGAAGCCGAAGGTCATCTCAGTGCCCCAAAGATCATTATCGATAGTTTTTGGCAGAGTAATAACATTTAGGCCACGCTTATGTAAAGCGAAGGCAGATTTATGAGTACCATTGCCCCCAAGAATTATCAGTCCATCGAGCTTAAGCTTCTCATAGGTTTTTACCATGGCATCCAGCCTTGATGGACTATCAGGAGAGCTTGCATCTACTGGATCTTCTATAATTTTGAAGGGCTGTCTGGATGTTCCCAATATAGTTCCGCCAAGTGTCAGTATCCCGGAAAAATCCTGTGGTTTCATTTCTTTGTAATCATATTCAATCAAGCCTCGATAGCCATCGAGGAAGCCAAATATTCTAATGTCATCGCATTCTTCATAGAGCGCCTTCGCGACTCCTCTTATTGCTGTATTTAAGCCCTGGCAATCGCCACCACTGGTAAGAATTCCATATTTTTTTGCCATCATTACACCTGCTTTCTATCTCAGTATCTGATCAGGTAAATATATAATACAACAAATCTTCTGATAAATAACAACGTTTACTCCATCATTATGTTAAATCATGATTAAGTAGTATAATAATTCAAATAGGATTAAAACTAAGAAACGCCTACCTTATAGGCTGATCCGAAAATTAAGTGAGGTGCCAGATGGCTCAGGAAACATCAAATATTCAGGAGATCAAGCTTGCCGTCCTAATAGACGCGGACAACATATCTCACCATAACATCAAGGGTATGATGGAAGAGATCGCTAGATACGGAAACGCGACAATTAAACGCATCTATGGCGACTGGACCAGGCCAAATCTTAGTGGCTGGAAAAATCTGCTGCTTGACTATGCGATCAGCCCGATTCAGCAGTTTGGATATACCTCCGGTAAGAACTCCACTGACTCTGCGATGATTATCGACGCGATGGATATTTTGTATTCAGACAAGGTCGATGGATTCTGTCTTGTATCAAGCGACAGTGATTTCACCAGACTGGCCATGAGATTAAGAGAAGCAGGACGCGTAGTGTACGGCATAGGCGAGCAGAAAACTCCTAACGCGTTCATAGCGGCCTGTGACCGCTTCATTTACATTGAAATACTTGAAGACAGTGAGCAGGATGACGCCGATCAATACGATGAGACTACTCATACAAATGGTCAGAAACAAACCAAAGCACAACAACCCGCAACCAAGAAAAAGAGTCTCAGCAAAATTGGTCCATCTGTTATTAAGCTTATATCCGATACGATCAGAGATGCCGAGGATGAAAACGGCTGGGCTTATCTGGGAGAGGTCGGCAATCTGCTGCTCAAGAAGACTCCATCATTTGATCCCAGAAACTATGGCTACAGCAAACTGACTCCACTGATCAAGGCAATTGGCCGCTACGAGATAGATGCCCGGGATACTGGAAATAATTCCAAGCAAATATATATCAGGATCAAATCCAAACGTTGAACCTGATCCTGATAAAACATCTCGAGTTATTATAGAACTGAATGATCAATCCAGTTCAAACACACCTGTATAGAGCTGATAGTATCTGCCACGAGCAGCTATCAGCTCTTCGTGACTTCCACGTTCAATTATTCTTCCCTGCTCCAGCACCATGATAACATCGGCGTTCTTAATCGTAGATAATCTATGCGCGATGACAAAAACCGTGCGTCCGAACATCAGAGCATCCATGCCCTTCTGTACAATTTCTTCAGTTCTTGTATCGATCGACGAAGTCGCTTCATCAAGAATCATGACCGGCGGATCTGCTACAGCAGCCCGTGCGATCGAAATCAGCTGACGCTGACCCTGTGACAGGTCACTGCC